>JANQPW010000163.1 GCA_028285285.1 Silvanigrellales bacterium | reverse complement strand
CTGGCGGCCAGAGTGGCGACTATGGCTCTATTCCCGAAGCAGGTGGCGTCAGTTACCTTCCCACCGACTCAAAATTTGGCAGCGGCGGGGGAAGCAGCGGGGTGGCTGCAGGTGGAAATGGTGGAGGTCTCCTTTTGCTTGACGTGAATGGCACCCTCGACGTGACCGGAACCATCAGCGCAAATGGAAATGCCGGCGGAAATTCCTCTTCGAGTTCCAATGGTGCGGCTGGAGGGGGCTCTGGAGGCACTGTTGAACTCACGGCCATCACCTTCCAGGGCAATGGCACCGTCTCGGTTGCCGGGGGCAACGGCGGCAACGCCAATGGCTCGTCATCTCGCGCCGGAGGGGCAGGAGCTGGTGGGCGCATTGTTGTGAACGCCTCTTCCGACGTGTTCACAGGTGCCTTCAACGTGAACGGTGGCACCGCCGTTGGAAGTGCCGGAGCGGGGTCTGTGGGTGTTGTGGAGTGAGCTCTCGGTTGAAGCATCCTGCGGAAGCGGTTGAGCTAAGTTCCAGAAGGGAAATGAGCGTCCTACCCACAGAAGCTTCGCTTTTTCGTCGGTTTGACTTGTGGAGTTTCATTTTGCTGAAACAAAGGGAAGTGGAATCAAAGCAATGCGCGAACTCATGCAAATGAACGCGCTGTTCCCTCCAAACTTTGAATCCACAAGAGAGCCTGACCAATTTGTTGCAACTTTTCTTTTCCATCATCTTCTCGACAAGGATGATGTTCAATGGATAAAAAGCTTTGGTCTGGTTGATTTTGCAGATGATGAGATTCGTGCTCTCATCTTTGTGCGTGAGTTGGGCGCCATAGACAACTCATCTCTGAGATCCATTTCCAAATTGGATATTCTGGCCGCTTCTTCCCTGCTTCGTCATCTTCGAGACTTGGACCTCCTTGAAATGAGAGGAGGGGGCAACAAAACCTACTATATCCGAGGACCCAAATTTAAAATCCACCATTCGGGCCCGTTAGGGACCGGCAATGATCCGCACCAGTCTGTAAAGAATCGAGCAAAACAGAGCATAGCGGAAAACCTTCCAGAAAGGCTCAAAAACAAAATCGAAGCGGCTGGCGCCAGACCAAGGAAAGAGAAACTGAGAGAACTTATCTTGGAACTGTGTGAAATTCATGAGCTGTCTGCTAAGGAGCTGGGACGGCTTCTAGGAGACAGAGGCGTAAAAGGCCTTGTAAGAACTCACTTAAAGAATATGGTTGAAAACTGCGTTATCACTCTCGAGCAATTCACAGCAGGACAACTTGCGAAGGGAAAGCTCTCTTGTGATCTAGCCTTGCCGAGTTTTCGCTCAGACACAGCGCTGGGCAGGACAGTACAGATCGCAGAAGGCGAGTTTCAGTGTGATGCTTGGTTGAGTTTGCTCTAATATTTCATCGTACTTAGAGCCTTTCCGAAGCCGTTCAGAAGATGTAAATGGGAAAGTCTCCCGAGATTTGAGAAACCGCGAACTACAAAGCTTGTTCAAACTTTTTCCCTTCTCCTGAAGCTACTCAAAAGAACAGCCTAGGAATCCGGAAAGCAGCAGGAATCAAAGCCTAATTGGAACAGCATCATCCCCAATACCACACTGGAAATCTATTCCGGGTGGGAAGTAAACTCCATTTGCTGAACCACCAAAAAGACCATTGTCCAGATCTTGACCGGAAACTACTCCAAAATGAAACACCGCCCGAAGCCTGTTCTGGTCTATCAGCTGCCTTACAAGCGTTCCGGTCCTCTCAGTCAATAGCTGCAATTTCGCTGATTCTTCCTCTGCCGAGTAGTTCAAATTCCTGATACTCTTCACCAAACTGCCACAGGCATGCATCAGCATGAAAAGCTCTACCTTACCCATTTCATCAACAGTCAACGGTGACTGGTCTTCACCGGGGATGAATAGGCTCCTAGAAGGATTTTCCAAAAACGATTCGCAGTTGTTTGCGTTTCCGCAAACGACAGACGCGTAAGGGTTGGTTGTAGATTTTCCATTGAGTGTATAGTTATAGAAGCCCACATAGTGAAACCCAGGAATCGAGATATGGTGCACTTGTTCAGGTCCAACATTCATAGTTTGCAACCAATCGGCAACGGAAATCATTCCTCTATCTGGAATCAATGTATCGTAAACTTTGATCCTATTTCCAACTCGAACACTACTTGCTACGTGAAAATTCCACTTCTCACCAGACGAGTTCGATAGTGTCTGACCCCTCTTGGAAAATACAAAGTGAGCCTGAGATGCTATTCCCTTTATCGCAAGCTCAATAGAGGTATAGAGCGCTCGCGCATAACAATTGTTTGCGGAGTAGTCTGTCGGCAAGTAACCGCTCTCAGATATCTGCCGAAATGCAGCCTCGGAAGCCGAAAATCCGTCCGAGATCTGATTCTCCTGTTTCACAATTGAGTTCACTGGCTGGGCTCGTTTGCAGCTAGTGATGTGCAAAAAACACAACAAACCGATTGTTATGTTAATCCTTGGCAAGCGAAAACTATCCATGCATCTACTCCTTCTCAGTCTTAGGTCATATGGCTCCAATGCCAAAGCAGACTAGGAAAAGGTCTCCCCCTGCAACTTTGACGGTGCGTTTTTATTGTGTGATGCCGGCCAAAATCCAATTTATCGAACACCAGAAGATTCCTGGGTAATTTGGGCAGATTTTCGGGCCTCTCCCCTCTATTATGTTTCTCATATTTAAAACTTGTCTCTGGAGGCCATCTCAAAATTCCACCCATTTCACTCAATGACAACATCAAAACAAAAGTCTCCACGTATCCGCGTCAAAAAAATTCGGGGTGAAACGGGGCTCTATCGACGCAGTGACTTTAGTCCTAAGGCTGGCAAGCACATCGTTCGAAGCGATATCAAAACGGTTCGCATGAAACGCACGATTCGAAACAGGTGGGGCCAATCAGAAACAATTCAGTCTTGGCACCACACTCTTGAAGAAGCCCGAGCAGCTTATGCGTCTGCTGGTTTTTTGGCGATGGAATGTGGTTCAGCGCTGTCTCAAACTCCTAAGTCATGTGCGAGTCAGGTTGTATTCCCAACCCTTCAAGAAGGTGAGCTTTTTGAAAAATCGCTCAGCCTGAAGAGTCTCTCGTTTGAGCTCATCAGCTACAGCCCAGGGCAAGTGCCGTGACGGGTCCTTCCAAAGCTCTATTCGATTTGTCAGAAGGTGGGTGAGGTATGCGGGGGGC
>JANQPW010000121.1 GCA_028285285.1 Silvanigrellales bacterium | reverse complement strand
AGCACCTCAGCGGCGAAATGAAACCCTACGAATGGCTCAAGCGCGGAAAGAGCAACCTCGTCCGCGTGAAAAGTGGCACGCTGGTGCGCACTCTTCATTCACAGATTTTGGCCCGCAAAGACAAAGGCCTCATCAACATGGGAACCTTTGATGGTCAAACTGTCGCTGGAGCAGTCAACACCAACACCCACGGCAACGGCATAGCCCTTCCTGGATTTGCCGATATGGTGAAGTCTGTGGAAATGTTCGTTGTCAAACCCAGCACCAGCGGCAAGCACAGTGTTGAGCTGTGGATCGTTGAGCCAGGTAAAGGTATCTCTGATCCGCAAGCCTTTCATAGCAGAGACCGTTCCGTGCATCTCATTCAAGATGACGATGTGTTCCATTCAGCCGTATGCGGGTATGGGCTTTTTGGAGTGGCCGTTTCGTATACTCTCAAGGTGAGAGACCTCTACTGGCAGGAAGAAAGCGCAAAGAGACTGACCTGGTCTCAATTGAAAAAAGAATTCAAAGCGACAAAGAGTGGTATTCCCGCAGTTCTTAAGGCCGATGCCGCAAAGCCAGTGCAGAAAAAGCTATACATTCACACATTGCAATGTGTGCAAGATGGAGGAATCCGCAGTGGTACGGCGTGCAAGCTCGAAACGTTGAAGGAAGTGCCACGGCAACTGAAGCCTAAAAACTATGAAAGCAAGTATAAGGGCAAGATCAATATCCATAAAATTTGGCCACCCATGAGAACAAGAGACAGTGTTTTCACAACCGTGGTCAAGGGGCTCACCAAGGAAACATTTAACATCGTTCCGAAGGGAATCGGAACAAAAGTCAAGCTGCTTGACAACAACTTTTTCAGCAAGAAAGACGATGCTCCTTTCTTTCACGGCTTCAAGCGCAGTGCCTACTACAGGGTCATCCGCAGGTTGAGAGACAACACATTGTCTGCACACAGCAGTTTGGAGTCTGATGTTTATGACAACACGGTGACCACCGAGGCGCCCGTTACCACAGACTTCGGGTACTCCATGGAGTTTGCTGTTCCCGTTGCAGAAACCATTGACGCCATCGAAATCGCCATGAATGAGGTAGGCAAAAGCGGGCTCAACTGGATGATTCCCACCGGTGTCCGTTTTACCGCGGCTTCGAAGCACTTTCTCAGCCCCACCTACAAGATGGATGCTGCATACATCGAGATCACCGGTTACCTCCCAAGCCAAAAGTCTCGAGCAAAAGACTACCCAAGCCTCATTGCTAAATATCGGCATGTCTTCCGCCAAATCATTTCGAAACTCGAGAAAAGTGACAACGTGTCTCAAGTTCGCATGCACATGGGTAAATCGAACAACTACGACATCGATCGCCTCAGAGACCAATATGCAAAATTTGAAACCTGGTTGAACGTGTACCAACACCTGAATGCAACCGGAGTCTTCGATTGTCCCAATGCGAAAAACTGGAATCTCAACCGAGGCCAACTTGAAGGTCTACCAGTTGGCGCTGTGAGGAGAAACATGGAAGCTTGGAAATCAGCCCCTCAAACCAAGCTCGCAAAGCCCACTCCGATCACTTCCGCGCGCAGCGCCCGCCAGCGAGCCAGACAGAGGAATCGTGTGCGCGTGCGCCGTGGTGGTCTCAGAAGGCGTTCAGCATAACGGCAGAGAACCAGAGCCATGGCTTCAAAACCCTTTGCTTCCGTTGGGTGCCTGAGTTAGGGATAGGCAGTGTTCTCACCCACAGAAAGGGATTTGATATGAAAATCTTTGTGATTAGTTTTGTAGGTTTGCTTTCTATGCCTGTCGTTTCACTTGCTGAATCATCCTATTTTCAGTGCACACTCCGTGACTTCCGGGGAGGCGACGGGTTTGCGCATATCGAGACGCAGCGAGCAGATATTTTGGGGAAGGAGAGCTTGGAGTTGAGCTTTGAATCGACCATCTCAGAGAACCTCCAAGTGACGGGTCGCTACTCACCACTGCTCAACTCGGTAGATGCCATGGTCGTTGACTTGGAGTCGAACACAAAAAGCATTTCGACCGATTGGGCAAATAGTCAAGGTGAACCTGCACACGCATCAATTGTCTATGTTGATGCCGAAGAAAACAGGCTCATTCTTCAGTGCGCAAAGTACTCACAGTCCCCTGAAGACTGACTTCTACCCAGATTCCTGAAGGAACCGCTGCGAGAACGGGCTCAAGCGATGAACTCATTGAAGAGGCCAGTTCTATCAAAGCTCGATGAACGCGCCAGAACGACCACCGGCGGTGAAGGAACTGGGGCCGGTTCCACGACCAAAGAACTCGCCCCACTGGATGAGAATGGAGCCTTGGTCGCTCAACAACTCTGGCCCAATCTCCACAGGAGAGTCGGAAAAGTTTGCTATGAGCACAAGCCTCTTCGAAGGTCCGTTCAACCTGACAGCAAGCAATGAACCTTCGGTTCTGACAGATTCGATTTCAAAGTTCGCAAGCCCCAGGTGAGATCGCAAAGCCCCGAGGCTTCGCACGAAGTGAAGAACTGACTCAGGATCCTCTTCCGACAACACAAGATTGAAGCTCTCACGGTTCTCCGCCCTGTCGACAACGGGCACCCTGTCTCCATTGATCCCAAACAGACCCGAAGCATCCCATGGGAACAGTCGATCTGTTCTGACGTACTCCTCGGTGTCTTCAGGATCTTCGGGATCAGGTCGCTTGACTCTGCCCTCCATTTCGACTTCTTCACCATAAAGCAACAGCGGCCTCATTGGGAGCAAGACAGTGAGCGCGTGCATCATCTTCTGTAGATTCCGATCTCCCAATGTGAAGGTGTGCAACCTGTTCACATCGTGATTGCCCGAGAATGAAATACGCATGCTCAGTGGAATGCCTTCCTGAGCGCTGCTGTTTTGCACATGACGCAAAGCATTCGCAAAACCGTTCGGATCTTGTTCCTCAGCACCCTCGCGTAAAGATTCCATAAATGGGAAATCCAATGAGCTTGTCAAAGTCTCAGGCAGGTATTCATCGATCACGTCGTAGGCAGACCAAATCTCACCAATGAACTCCACATCAGGATTCACTTCCCTCGCAACAGACAAAAAGTCTTCAAGGAGTTCCAGGTTGCGTGGATCAGCGGCTTCTGCGTTTGATTCATATCCTTCAACGAGATGTTTCGCGGCATCAATTCGGTAGCCGTCAACACCCAGCCGTGTCCATTTTCGGAAAAAGTCACTCATGGTCTCAACAAGCGGTTCATTCCAGCTGTCATTCTGGTAGTCCCAGTATCTCAAATCTGGCATGACCCCGAAAAACGTAGCATAAACCTGCCCGGCCCTGTCCACCTCAGGATTGAAACCCCACGGAGCACTCCAAACAGACTCGCAACGGCTTCTTTCCCAGTTCCAGGGCTTACGCCAGTTTTCAAATGGGAAGGTACTGCAGGGATCGGAAACAAAGTAGAAATAACCACATTCGGGCGCGACGAGAGGAGTCAATTCGCAATCTTTCTGCCTGGCCCTGCGGAACCAGTTTGAATAGTCTCCGATGTGGTTTATGGGTGCATCGAGATAGATCTTCATTCCCCGCGAATGAGCGTCACGGACGAGCCGTGAAAATGACTCTTCTGATCCATACTCAGATGAAGTGGTGAAAAAGTCGTTGGGAATGTAGCCCATGCCGCCTGTGCTCGGAAATATCGGCATCAACATGATGGCATCAACCCCAAGAGAGCTCAGGTGATCGAGTCGCAACCGAAGACCTTCAAAGTCACCATGACCGTCTGGGGCTTCACCGCCATCTTCGAAGGCTCTGACGTAGACCTGATAGATCAAGCCACCATCTGTTGCTGACTGGGCTTTTGCTTGTAACACACCGAAAAATAAAACAAACAAACAAAAAAACCGACTCCAAACAACCATTCGCGACCCTTTCTTGTAGCACACACAAAGACTCGTGGTTTCTGCACGAAAACGCATGCCAATGCGAAGGTTCTAACACGTGGAAAAAACCTGTTCTATGCAAATATAACAGTCCACTGCGGGTTCAGTAACGTTTTATGACACAAATGGCTCCCAAGCGACACGTCCGAGAACATCTTCGCTTCTTCAGAAGTGAGCACTTTTATTAAAATTTTCAGGTATCTGAAATGAATTCTCCACCGAACCCTAGCTCCATTCGCACGGTCAACTTGCCATTTTTCTCCCTTTGTCGTCTCATTTGGAGAAAACCGAGGGCACTAAGAGAAGAAACAACAGTGCGTTTCCCAGACCGTGAAGAATGATACCTACCCACAAGCTTCTTTTCCTCCAGGCAAGCCAAGGAAGAACGAGAGAAATCGGAAGCAGCGCCAAAACGGACCAAGCCATAAAAATGTGAAAGGCAATATTCCACAACAATCCATTCACAACCCAAGCGTAGCGTCCCCAGGCTTTCTGCATCCGAGGGAGTGCGTAGCCTCGCCACAAAAGCTCCTCAAAAAGAATATTCGGAATCAACCAGACACTCCAAAACCACAAAACACTGGCATCCCCTTTCACTTTGAAACCAAGTAACTCATGTAGAGGAAAATCGGGGGCAAAGCCGGGCAAGAATATCTCAGGAAACGGCCGATCAAACTCCATTCCAAAAAACTGAGCAGCCATTTCCCGAGATGGAGACAGAATGGACTCAGCAATCTGCAAAACAAAGACCAGCCCAGCACAAAGCCAGACATCTCTCCAAGACAAGCTGCTTGCCATAAAGTATTTTTTAAAACTCAAGCGAGACTTAAGCCAAGAGAGAACAACAAACCCAAACATGACGGCAACCGGAGTCCACAGACAAGCGAATGTTGCCCATCCCGAGTTCCATGAATTCTCCAGAAGCGTCGGATACAGATACTCAAAAGCCAGAAAAACAAAGACTCCGGGAGTCAGAAAGAAAAAAATGGATTCAATCTTTGTCATTTGCCTCATGATCGGCTCCAAAGGATTTTCCCAATGACCTCACCAATCAATATATAGGCTTCAAACTCCTGCACCGAGACCTATAAAAATTAACAAAAAACAACCAACTTTACTTTAAAAACAACGACAAGAGCATCGAAGAAACGTGCGAAAAGTTCTTTCTCCTCAGGCACCAACTCCGAAGAGTTGGATTCTTGACGTTCGTCTCTAGAACTTCGCCACGATCTTCCGATACCCGACGGAAGTGGGGAGGTTCCGGTGATCACTCTGTTAAGGCTTGGCTTGTTTTTTTTGCTCATGGGGTGCGTTTCCACGGCTCCCTACAGCTCCGTGGCGCACCGGAACGCCGTTGAGCTGAAAGTAGAGGTTCTCTCAGTGCTCTCGAAAGCGACCGGATCCTTTGAAGACTCTGCTTTGGAAGTGAGGCGCGTTGAGCTCCTCGCAAGTAAGGCCATGGAGTTTGCAAAGTCAATTCCTCAAAACGGAGGGACTGTCGAGCTATGGAACGAGGTGATGGGCCCCCAGGAAAGCCTCTGGTCCGAGTTCAAAAAGAAATGGTCACAAGATGGTGCACTGAAGCCGCTGATTCTTAAATTAACTAAACGGAACATGACAAGTGGGTTTGACGCCATCATCAAAGTAGAGTCGAGCAAAATTGGCGGAGGGGGAGCTTGAGCGGTTTGAAGGAAAAAGTGGCCGATGTGATCCAGAGCTTTCTCTTGAAAGAAGCTGAGATCGCTGTGGATAGTGTCAGCGAAGCGCTTTGTGCGGTGTCAGAAGAATTGCCGGAGCTGTTGGAAGCCCTCCAGCGCGGAGAGATCACGGCCGACGACTTATGCTACGTGCTGGAACAAAACAAACGACTGATCAACATCAAGAGCAAAGAAGCTGAGATCTTGTCTCTAATTCAGCTTGAAGAGCTCCAGAAGAACATCAAGGACGCACTCCTTGATGCAGCTCTATAGGGCGAGAAACAGATGGCCGGAAGCACACTCGAGAAGCTGAGGAAAGACTACACTGATGACTGCGCGCTGATGGTTCGACATGCCATGCGTTC
>JANQPW010000116.1 GCA_028285285.1 Silvanigrellales bacterium | reverse complement strand
TCAAGGGCAGCTTGCAATTTTTTCAGCTGCTCTGCGGAAACCACAGGGCCCATTGGGGTGTTCTCTTGGAGAGGGTCACCCGGTTCCCAGCTCGACAGTTGTTCTTGTGCCAACTCTAAAAAGGTGTTGAGGCCACTTTGTTCCACGAGAATACGGGATCCGCAGAGGCAGATCTGCCCTGAGTTGAGAAAGGCAGCCCGCAACACACCAGAAACAGTCGTTTCTGCGTGCTCTGGTGTGAGCGAGTTGGCAAACACCACGCTGGGGTTTTTCCCTCCCAGTTCTAGGCTGGTCTTTTTGAAAGTTCCTGCTGCTGCTTGGGCAACGACACGGCCCGTGTCGGTGCCGCCGGTGAAGGAAAGGGCGGCCACTCGGGGCGAACGGCAGAGAGGATCTCCCGCCTCGGGCCCTAAGCCATGAACCAGGTTGAACACTCCCGGAGGCACAAGCCCTTTGGTTTCAGCCAGGGAAAAAACACGAGCCAAGGCAGTGGCGGTTTGTGGAGTGAGTTCTGAGGGTTTGGCCACAACAGTGTTGCCCATGGCCAATGCTGGGGCCACTTTCCAAGAAAGAAGGTAAAGCGGCAGATTCCAGGGCGTGATGAGGGCCACAACTCCGAGCGGTCGGCGCTGTGTGTAGTTGAGAGCATGATCCATAGCCGTGGCATCGACTTGGTCGGTCTCCAAGAGGTCTGCAAAGAAACGAAAGTTAGCCACGGCTCGAGGCAAGTCAACTGTGCGAGACAGCCACAGGGGCTTACCCACGTCTTCCGTTTCCAGCCGGGCGAGCTCGTCGGTTTGGTTTTCCAACTGCTGAGCCACAAAGCGAAGCAACTCCACACGATCGCGTTGGCGACTTTGCCTTTGCTGTGAGAAGGCGCTTTCGGCCGCAGCAATGGCTGCCTCAGTGTCTTCCTGTAGTGAGCGGGGTAGGATCCCCACCCTTTCCCCTGTGGCTGGATTGATCAAAGGGAGCGTCTTTCCTTGCAGAGCATCGCTCCACTCTCCCTTGATGAAGTTCTGGAGGTGTTTCAATGTTTTCCTCCAGCGCGAAAGTGCGGCGCAACGTGACGGGAAAAGGCAGACATGTTGCGCATGACGCGCTTGCTGTCGTGATTGAAAAAATCAAACCAGAGCATGAGGCGATCGTCGGGGTGGAATCTCTCGCGCTGCTGCGCCACGATATCGCTCGGAGCACCCACCACAGCGTTGTCAGTGGCACGTCTCACTTTCTCAGGGTCAAGAGTGCCCTCAAGTGCTGTCCAATAGGCTCCCAGTGCTTCTTTTGCTTCTGCTTTCGCGTGTTCGTTTCGCTCCGACTCGCTCAGCCCTTCTTCGGCATTGAGAAACACCATCACCGTGCGGGGCATGTGCTCTCTCTTCCAGCCTCCCCCTTCTGGATGGAAGTCTTGTTGCATGCGATCATGGGTGTTTTGGATCACCTCAGGCTGGGTGATGGAGAGGTTGAAGATCTTCACAGGGCAGATCGTGTTCAGGTGCTTCTGCAATGCGGGGCTATGACTTCCCACCACAAGATCGAGGAGTTCGCGCCGAAAGTCTTGAGGGATGATCTTCACAGGCTCAAAAACGTAGCGGCGGTCTAACGGAATGTGCTCTGCGTTTGAGGCTTCACCTGCCAGCTTGAGAGCTTTTTCCCATTGAGTGGGGTCTTTCACTTCGCTGTGGTGCAGCGGTGGCACGGCGACCTGTTCGGAAGAAAGGGTCTCTCCGGCAAGCAGCCTTAAAAAGATCTCAGAGGCTTCCTGAAACACTCGGCCCTTCACGGTCGGCCACAGGCACTCTTCGATGGGGTTGCGAGGCGTGATGCCAAAAGCCCGGTTCATGAAGTCAAAGCGACCCTGGGCAAAACCCACGCGCAAGCGGCGCTTCTCAGCTGCGTTGAGACCGTGCAAGGCGGCAAAAGTCGCCAAGCGTTCGGCGGCAGCTATGGGGCCACCATTCACCAGAAGGTTCATCACGGCACTCCCCACCTCAATGTTGCGGGTGCGGGCAAAGATCTGGTGAGCCAGCTGGGTGATGTCGGCATTGAGGCCGATTTCTCCGCGCCAATGGGGAACCACGGGGTTGGGGTTGTGCTTTTGCACTTCGGTGGAAAGGTGTGACTCGGCCACCCAAGCCGTTTCGAAGCCACATTCATCGGCTGCGGAAACCTGCTCAAAGAAGTTCTGCAGCATTTCTCGTTCGGAGGGCGTGATCCCCTTCACAGGGGTTTGGCTGATGGAGAAAAACACGTCGAAAAACATGGTGTGGTCTCTTCTGCTTTGCAAAGAAAGCCGATATCACCGGGCGAAGCGGCTTCCATTGTGTTTTTGCCAAATGTTTGCCGACCATATCAGAACTGACCGAAAATGAGAAATCCCGTTTCCTGCATTTCGTGCACAATTCTGTGGATCGCTCTTTGGGAAAGACCGGGTTTGGCACCTGTGACGAGTGAATGGGCTATTGAACGACCACCTCTTGCAAAGTCACAATGCTGGCATCGAATCGCAGCCGCACAAAGCGTGCGGGCACGGCCGGATCAAAACTCCGCAGCGTGAATCTCTTTGCTGCTTCCGCAGTGGGCACAGTCCAGTTCACGTTGTCGGTGGAAAGGCCAATGGTGAGATTGCTCGCGGCCGTTAGTTGCAGATTGTGGAGCACGAGGTGAGACACATCCTGCACAGAGCCGAGATCAATGGAGAGCTCCGTTGTGTCAAATGCCCCGAAGTAGGGCTTGTCGTCGAAGCGCGTGTTGGTGAGAGACGTGATGCGAAAGGAGATGTTGTCGGCATTGACTTGCGCGCCGGCCGCGAGATTGGTGAGGGGGTTGGCGAGAGAGATGGCCAGCGGGGGTGTGATGCAGGAAACCGTGCTTTCGGTCTCAAACTTTTGAAAGGCTTCAATAGCGAGCTGGGTTGGGCGCGAAGAGAAGATGCTTTTGGGAAGTGTGATGCTGGTGGCGGCAGCATCTGGGGTTGCCGACCAGATCAAGCTTTTGGTTTCGGCATCGGCCAGTTTCAAAACAGAGCGCACATTGGTGAAAGGAGGAGCTTGCCAATTTAAGGTGACACTGTCGGCTTCCTCGGTTGCGGTCACACCCCCAAGATCGCAGAGCCGACCCTCTCCCAGTTCGGTGTTTTGTTCCTTAATCACAAAGGAATACTTAGCAAAGGAAAGACTTGCCTCCTTGCCGTTCACAATGGTGATGTTGATGCCGCCATCGGCATCGCGGAGCAATTGCTTTGCCTTGGCCACAAAACGAAAGGCACCATCAAAGCTGGTTTTGATCTGGCTCACGAAGAAATTGGGATTTTCTTCATACTTTTTGAGATTTTCATCGGTGTAGTTGTAAAACCACACAAAAGGCCAAGCGAGGGTGAGAATAGGGAAAGCGGCTATTTGCGCCAGGGTATCGGCATGGGCTTTTTCGTAGTCAATGAAGCCATTGCGGCGAAGGTTGCGCACGTCAATGGGTGTGTCGGTGAGGGCCGAGCCATCGATTTTCAGAAGCTTGCCGGCAATGGTCACATCCGCCTCAGGGTCAAACTCCGGTGAATTGCTTGTGGTTTCTCCGCAACCAAGGAGAGTGAACGCCGAAAGAAACACTGCGGTGATCGTGTGAAGCAAGGCTGTGGGCATAACTCACTCCTGCAGGGTGTCATTTGTGGTGAAGGCCAAAATGGCTCGGGGCCTTTCGCCCTCAACGGCTGTGTTGAATGTGCGAAACTCCATGCTGTTCCGTGAATTGTCAGAGCTTTCTTTCACCACCACAGCAAAGCCAAAGTTGTCCCGTTTGTCTTGGATCATCTGCCGAACCAGCTCGGTCACATTGAAAGAGATTTCTATGAGAGCGGCCGATGCCTCGGTAGGAGTCAAGAGCGTGGGCGTGATGGCCGCGGTTTCTCGGTCGAAGTCCCCTCCTCCAGCCGCTGTGTTCCAGACGACCTGCGGCAGCAGCGGAAAAGGGGAGTTCCACGTGGCCTGCGGGGTCCACGAGCGGGTCATGGCATACAACTCGATGTTTTCCGGGTTCACGGGCACATCGGTTGCTATCAACAAGATCTCCACTTGCGTGATGGAGCTTTGAATCGTGTCCGAGTCCCAGAGTTCCCGCAGTTTGGGGAAGAAAAGCAGCAGTCGTGTTTCATTGCCCGAATTGTCAAAGCCCACCGCGGCTGTTGCATCTGATCGGAAGTTTCGATCGGGAGCGCTCTGTGAAAGAGCTACGTCGAGCACATCGGTTGAGCTGCGGATGGCTCGACCCGCTGTTTCTTCATTGCCGCATGCGGGCAGAACAAATGGCAGCAGGGCCAGCAGCACTGGAGAGCAAAGCCGAATGAACATGTTAAAGCCTCCCAAAGAGCTCAAGGCTGATGCTTTCTGCAAAGGGAATCAGTGTGTGCGTGCCGGAAAGCAGCTCACCAAAGCCTTCATTCTCAGCTTCTTCTTCTGCCAGGGGGAGGTTGTAACCCAAAGCAAGCCCCCAACTGGTTTCCCCTTCTTGACGTTCCATGCGGAGCCTGGCTTCGGCATAGGTGTGGAGTGGCAGCGACAGCGTGTGCTCACTCATCTCGGTGTTGATGCGTGCTTTCTCGAGGGAAAGCACACCCAAAAGCAGTTCGGGTTGGAGTTCGGGGAGAGGAATGGCCGAGAGTGTGAGTTCCAGTGAGCGGGCATCGCCCACATCAAAAACAAGTTGCACCCCCTCCACTTCAACAGTGTTGTTGGCCAGAAGAGAAGACAGCAGTATGCCTCTCAGATGAACCCTGAAAAGGTTTGCGAGCGAGATCCCCACTGTGGTGCCCACCTCTGTTTTCCAGTCTTTCCACAACTCGGC
>JANQPW010000109.1 GCA_028285285.1 Silvanigrellales bacterium | reverse complement strand
TGCCGATTGAACCATGAGATCCATGACCTCAAGATCGGAATTTCCAGCCTGCGGAGACACAATCTCAGCCCCGTACTCATACGACTCGAGGTGAGGGTGTCGAAGCCCGTGACCCGTTCCAGATTCACCCAAACTCACCGTAGAATCTCCACTGTAGGAGAAAACAGGTCCGGCATAACCCAGCTTCAAGTGAAGAGAACTCAACTGACCGGCATCACCGGCAGCGGAATGGCGGCTGCGCACAAACTGCGTAGAAAAGGCTGTCATGTCTGAACAAAGCGCCCAGTCTACACCGGAGGGATCGCGAAAAGTCGGGCCCGGAGGCAAAAGGCAACTGCCGTCGCGAGGGCTCAAAAAACTGCTGAGAGGCATCACACTGGGCAGATGAAGGTGCTCAAACCCATTGGCCTCCAGCAGCTCACAGAACCCACTGTGCCAACCCATTTTTCTCTTGAGAGGATCTCCAGCCAGTGCTGGCTGCACCTGAGACAAAGAGCTGGCACCTTGTTCTTGAAACATCTTCTCGCCTCATCTAAGACATCTGAACCCCTAGGGTTTGCGCTAACCCCATGGGGCGGTTGAAGGGGTGTCTGTGGCACTGTGAGAGTCGTGTCAGGCCCACCGCAGCAAAACATTAGCTTGTGCGCTACCAAAAAGGCAATCAAATTGTGATCTTGCCCAAGATAGTCATGGGAATGTGCGAGATCACTTCTGAAAGGACCGGCTATGGACATATTTCTGATGATTCTTCGCACGTTCATGCTCACCGTGGCCTCGCTTATGGCGTTGGTCTACATCCTCATCCAGTTCTGGAGACCAGTTCCCTCGGAGGGTGTTCAGTTCAAAGGTCGGGACTATTTCTTTTACGCCGCCGTTTCGTTTCTGTTTGGCATGGGTTTGGACAATGGCTGGGGACTTCTTGCCTTTGTGCCTCTTGTGCTCATTCACGTCTTCTTCTGTGTGTTTGTGAGCAAAAACAAGGTCCATGGCCGTGGTCGATGGATGGAAATTGAATGGAAGAAGCTCACACCAAAGGGATTCAACCTGCCAAACGAAATGAAACAAGAGTTGGGCCGGCTTCCACGCGATGTCCACTTCCTCTTCCCGCGATTCGCTTCCCTTTGGGCCGTTCGTTTCGTCGTGCGTTCCATGAAGAAAAATGCCTCAAAAGTGCCACAACGCTACAATGCCAACAAACAAGCTGATGCCATGGGCATGATTGAAACAACAGCTCGAAACATTGGCCGACTCGATACCGGCAAGTCTGAAAAAATGAGTTTGCCTTTTGGTGTGCTGAAGATCACCCGCCTCTAGAAGCGATCCCTGGCGATCTGCTGCCGCAGTTTTTTTGGCGCCAGACCTCCTTTCTCAAAGAAATCTCCCGTATAATTCACCGGGTGTGATGCATTTCATCTGAACTGAAGGAGGTACTCATGAAGAAGTTGCTTTGCCTATCGGCCCTTGCGCTGGGTTGGAGTGGATCCGCTTTGGCTGCTGACGGATCCAGCGGCTGTGGTGTGGGGTGGTATATTTTTAAAGATAAGAGTTTGCTCTCGAGTTCCCTGCGACAGATCACGAACTCGGCCCTTCCCAATACCTTTTCCATGACATTCGGAACATCAAACTGCGCCAAGCACTCCATTGTTCACAATGACAAGAAGGGTCTTCATTTTGTGGAGGCCAACCAAAGTGCGCTTGAAATGGAACTGGCAGCCGGTGAAGGTGAGCTCCTCGAGGGTTTGGCACAGACATTTGGATGTCCCACTCAGTCCCTTCCAGCCTTTTCATTCACCCTGAGATCCGCGTACACTGAGCTCATGCCAGAGGAACAGATGAGTTCCAGGGCACTCTATCAACGCATTTCGGAGACTCTCCGAGACAACCCCAGTTTGAGGACCCAGTGCTCCCAACTCGCTGCCCGAGAAGATATTGGTTAAGGCTGTTTTTTTGGGCAGCCTGGCCCTTCTTCATGACCACCTCGCTCCAGGGTCCGGCCTCTGCTGCCACTCCCACGTCCCCAACTCCCAACCTCGGCTCTGACCAAAAGCTCCACCAACTCTCCCGATCAACTCAGTGGCTACGACTGCTCCATATGAATCGAGTTGCTCGTGGGCGCTTTGTGAGCAGGGTCGACAGCCCCGAGTTCTTTTTGCACTCTCACGGAAAGACTGACCCCTTGGCGGAACTCCTTGCCACACTCAAAGCCTTCTGGGGGAAACACGGCAGCTCAGACGAACAGCAGCTTGGGGCACTCAAACAAAGTCCTTACTGCGCCTTCCCAGCCCGTTTGCGTTTTTTGGAAGAGAGCCTTCAGGTGACATTCCCCGCACAAAACTGTGAAAACCTTGATGAATGGCGCAAGGGCCTCAACGCTCGCTCCGTTGCGCTGGTTTTTTCGAGTGCCTTCGCTGGCTCAGCTGGTTCCCTGTTTGGCCACACCTTCCTCAAGTTTTCTGGAGAAACCCTTGCAGAAAAGGAGGGCGTCACCGAATTTCAGTCTCAGGAACTCCTGGACTATTCCGTGTCGTATGCTGCAAACACCGGCACGGTGAACCCCTTCACCTACTTCTTTTACGGAGTCGGCGGGGGCTTTCACGGTATCTTTGAAACCGCACCCTTCTACCTCAAAGTTCGGGAATACAACCACACCGAGGGGCGCGACTTGTGGATCTATGATCTCAACCTTTCGGAGTCTGAAGTTCACATCCTTGTTTCGCACCTTTGGGAGCTCGCTACCGTTGGTGGCTTTTACTACTATTTCTTTGATGAAAACTGCGCCTCAATTTTGGTGCAGATGATCGAAGTCGCCAAACCAGAGTGGGACATCAGCTCGCGGTTCTTCTACGCCGTTCTCCCCGGAGAGACCTTGCGCCAGCTCCAAAGCATTCCCGGCGCATTGCGCAACCCCCGCCAACGGGTTTCCCGTTCCAAAGTGCTGCAACAAGCGCAAAATCAACTCTCAAAAGACGAATTCAGTCTCTATGAGAGGGCTCTCTCTCAGCTCAAAATCGAATCAAACGAGAACTTCAGCCGAAATGTTTTGCTCGCGCTCGTGAACCACTCTGAGTGGTCGAAGGCGAAACAAAAGGGTCTCTTGAGCCCCAAAGAACGGCAGCTCCGCCGTGAGGCCCTGTTCGCTTTGGCGCGAACTCCTCCGCCACAGGGCACGCCTCCTTCGCGGCAAACCCCAACTCGGCCACCTCAGAGGTTGTCCGATCCCAGCCAGGCCCATGCAGCGGCCTATGTTCAAACGGGAGTGCGTTGGAGCCCCTCTTCCGCTCAAGAGAATAGGTCGAATTGGGAAGGGCTCATTGGTCTGCGAGGCGGCTACCACAGCCTCCTTGATCGCCAAACAGGAAGCACCGCAGGCCTTGAAATTGAGTACCTCGACGTGCTGCTTCGCACCGACCTCCAGCACGGCCAATTGACATTGGACCAATTCAATGTGCTTCGTCTCACAGCACTCAACCCCGAACACACAGTTTCCTTCCAGCCTTCCTACCGCGCATCACTGAGTTATGATGCGCCTTCAGCAAAACAAGCGCGGATTCTGACGGCGGTAGGAGCGGGCGCCACGGTGTCCATTCTTTCGAAGCAAGCGCTGGCAGCCTTGCTGCTCACACCTCAGCTCGAGGTGCCTGTGGGGGGAGCGCGCTCTGGCGCGCAACCCTCGGGAAGCATTGCGCTAGAGGCACAAGTTGTGGGTGAAGTGCCCCCCTTGCCTGGTTTGCGACGCCCCTTGGGAAGAGCCCGGCTTCACGGCTCTTTCGCTTCCACAGGTCAGTTTTCCAGTCTGGTTGAGCACAAAATTCTGCTGTCCGACGGCTTGTCGCTGGCCACCCAAGTGCACTCACCTGAGCTTGCAGTTGTCGGGTTGAGATCTCAAAACAACTCAAAGTCTTCAAAGAGGACGCTTTCCGTGCAGTGGGCTCTCCAGCAGGAGTTCTGAGACGAGAGCGCTTTGCTCGCTTTCTGAAGAGACCTCATCAGATCAGTCGATGACCCACCCGGCCTGCTCCCGACCCACCACAAACACCGCTGGAACGGAGTCTCCCTCGCTGGCCTCTTGCAGGGCTTCCACGGCTGGTTGCAGCCGATCTGTTGGTAAGATCGTTTCGAGCCACTGGCCAAGCGTCTCCAAAGAGGTCAACACCAAAACCAACCTGGGGCTCTCAGACTTCCCCTCTTCCTGAGAGTGCGCGGACAACCAATTTTCCTCCAGATCAGACAAAACGTCTGCAAGTGTTCCGACTGAAGGCTGTGAATCCCGGTTGCGGTCAGCACGTCTGTCAACAACAACGGGAAGGACAAATTCTTGCGAGATGCCCTCGGCGGTTTTCATGGAGCGAATGTGCTCTCCAGAGATGAGCAAAACATCGCCGAAAACACTCAAGGAGAATTTGACAGCTGCTGCCTGTTGCCCCGGTTCTCCAACCGCCGAAACCGCGGAAGCATTGCTCAGTTGAGCCTCACGCTCCACCCGGCTCACTTCAAAATCGAGCCCCAAACCGCCCAGGAAGCCCTTCAGATTCTCAATTGTGTTCTCCATGGCCCTCTCACCTAAGGCACTCAGATAGCCAGGAGCACCCCCTTCAGCCTGTGTCACAAAAAGATAAAGTCTTCGCACTCAGCCCCCTCTTTCCCATCGTTGCGCAGTGGTGAGAAAAAGACAATGATGATTGCCACCAAGCCTTTTCTCTTGATAACGAGAAGTGGTCTTCGAAAACTAGCAGCTCTTGGAGAAGGAGCAAGCAAATGCCCAATAAAATCAATTTTGAACACCATTTGTCTGAACGTGTTATGGAAATCCACTTCGAAAATGGGTTTCAAGCTTCCTCAAAGGCTGACATCGAGGAGCTCAAGAACGAATGGAGCAAAGCGCTCAAACGCTGGCACTCTCCTTATTCCTGCCTGTTTGACTGCAGAAAGCTCTCCATTGCCCAAGAGTGCACCGAGGACTTCACCAGGCTTTTCCCCTTCTTTAAGAACTTTTTCATGAAGAAGGTCGTTGGCTTTGTGGGAGAAGGTGAAAACACCGACATTCCCGAAATCCCCTTTGAGGTCTTTGCTGGCTATGAAGCGGCGGCCCAAAAGACAGGCCTCGCGCGTGGCGCAGGATTGGAGCGAGACCTGACACAGCTGCGCAGTCGTATCCAAATCGACAACGACTTTGGAGCGCATGTGATGGAGGTCAGTTTTTTGGCAGAAACCTGCTTTGACTCTCGGGAAGATATTGAAACTCTGAGAAGCAAAATGCAGAACATTTTGATGATGTGGCATACGCCCTATAGCGTGGTGTTCAATCTCCAAAACTGCACCTTCACTGCCAAGGGTAAGGCTGAGTTTTCGGCGGTAGAGCGCTTTTTGAAGGGCTTTTTCTGTAAAACGATCGTTGGATACTCTCCCGAAGGTGAAAAAGAGTCTTACCCATTTCCTTGTTTTCGATCTCGGCACAAAGCCGTTGGAACCTTGGAGCACGAAGGGCTTGTGTCTGGAGACGAAGCAAATTGTTCCAGTCGGAGAAGCCAGGTAACATAGTGAGAGCACTTTAAGAGGGGGAGAAGTGTCATGAAGAAACTCAAAACACACCTCATAGCTCTCGGGCTCAGCCTTGTCTTTGCCGGCGTTTCAGTGGCTCACGCCTCAACCCTTGATCTCAAGTTCCAAGGCGATCTCACAGAAGACGATTACAGAACAATAGTTTTTCCCATTGTGAATCCGTTGCGGCACATGTTTGTGAATTCAGCAGCCCCCACAGGCCTCACGGGCTTTGATGTCGGTCTGGCCGTTACGGGGTTTCAGGTCCCAAAAGAGGCCCGCGATACCGCCGATGAAGCCGTAGGCGGTGATGCGGGTCTTCCAACATTTTTCGCCGTGCCACGCATCACAGCCCAAAAAGGCATACCTTTTGGAATTGACTTTGGTTTGAATGTTGCCCTCATTCCCAGCACAGACATTCTCCTGGTGGGGGGTGGCCTCCAATGGGCCTTTTTGGACGGCCCCTTCCCAATTCCCAGCGCGGCCATTCGGCTCGGCCACTCGCAACTTTTGGGCCTTGATGAACTGGAAGCACAAAGCACGACTGCAGTGGCCCTGTTGAGTTTTGGCTTGCCGCCTGGAGTGAATCTGATCAAACCCTATGCAGGCGGCGGGCTCTCTTGGGTGTCTGCAAAGTCGGTTTTTACCGTTTCAGGCTCCGACTCACTTTCGCAGACGAGTGTGAACATCAACGAGGAAACAACCTGGCAAGATGCCTTTGGGCTTGTGGGCTTGCAGGTCACTGTGTTCCCATTCACGAGCATCAGCTTCGAAGCCCAGCTCAGTGCAGAGCAGGTGCTCTACACAGGCAAACTCGCCATTGGCTTTTAGAGCTGGCAGCGCTGAGGGTTAAGGTAAGTGTTGGTGGATGCCGTGTTCGGAATAGAGACAATCCCAGTGTGGCGAGCTTCCCCGTAAGGGAATTCTGAATTCACGTAGGTTGCACCCAGATCACGAATGGCACGAGAAGTTCCTTCGTCAAAGAAGAAATGACCATCACCTTGATCGGAGTTGAGCCAAAGCCGCGTGCCGTTGGCTTTCTCAACAAAAAAGGCACCTTCGTGGCTGATGCGATCATAGTCGTTGAACCAGTAGTGCGACAGATGACCCAGAGGCAACATGAAGTAGTCAGAAGACCCTTGAAAAGGAATCAACTCAACCTTTCGAAAGCCGGTGTCGCTTGTTACTTTTTTGCTTTTGTCAATAGAAAGAGTGCGTCCATAGAAGAAGACCCGGCTTCCCAAGCCAACCTGTGGAAGGTCGATCTTGACATAGGCTTCTCCAATCAGAATTCCCCCAAAGGCCCCGTGCCAGGTGGTTTGGCGAGCCGCAATGCGATCGATAAAAATCTCGCAGTTGGTGGCTCTCACGTCGTCAAAGGCCTGAGCTTGAGGAGGCAAAAAGCTTGCGCCGGCAAGAGAGGCCAAGGCAACTGAAACAAAAGTCTTCATAGATGAGCTCCGTGAAAATAAGGTGTTTGACTTCTTTAGGTCGAGCCGACCCTAGAGGCTCTGCTCCCGCAAGGGAATTCAACCCCTCCTAAACCAGCCATTGAGATGGCCAAGCCGGGTGCCACAATCGGCTCCCGATCGCCCTGAAATTTTTGTCTATGTGTCTGGCTCTCTGGACAGGGAAATCTGTGCCGGGTTAAGTCTATGGAACGACCGCCGAAATTTCGATCGTTGTCAAGAAGAGAGGAACAACCTCAGCGCAAGAAGTGCTGTGAATCTGCCAGGAGGGCACACTTTCATGTCTCATCTATTTCTCAAACGTCGCCTGGCAGAAATCTCCAGGTCGGGGTCCACGCTTCTCTGGCTTGAAGGCGCTAAACATGAAACTGTGTATGGGGTCAAGCTGTCGGGAAACAACCTCATTCTGAAGCTTGCAGACAACGTCACGCGTGTTATCACTTTTGAGCGCTACACACCCACGCAGGTTGGGCTTCAGTTCTGGAGCCAAAACTATCCTGGTGTGCTTTACAAATGGGACCAGGTGCCCTCCTCAACGGGCACCATCGATCCGACCTCTCCGGGAGGCGGCCCCGACGACGAGCCGCCACCTGGCATGGCCGCCTGACTCACCGCAGGGCTCGCTGTCCATGGCTGGAGGAACGAAGGTCTCGTGCTTGAAGGAAGACCGCCATGGCTCAGAAAGCTCTCATTCGACCCGCCCGCCTCGGAGAAGAAGAGGCTATCCATAATGCTCATATGCGTTCCATTCGCGAAGTGTGCGTGAAAGATCATGGAAAAGAAGAAATCAAAGGGTGGGGATTCCGCCCCGTTGGGGACAGATGGACCGAATCTATCAAAAGTGGGTTGGTGTGGGTTGTTGAGAAAGAGGGGTCGGTAAAAGGTGTTGCTGGATTGTCTATTGATAAAGAAGCACACTCAGCCTGTATTCAGGCACTATACCTCACCCCCGAAGCGCTCGGAGAAGGTCTCGGCAAGGAGCTTGCTGAGATCATGATTGCCAAGGCAACCGAAGAAGGCGCGAAGATCATCCATCTCGATTCCTCCATCACGGCTCACTCTTTTTATCAAAAACTGGGATTTGAAGACGAAGGACCTCGCAAAAAGGTGAACATTGGAGGGCACCCAGTGACCTGTTTTCCTATGCAGAAAAGACTGTAACCACAGACAAACCTAACGTTTCTACCTGTCCGCAAGCTGACTCCTCTGAGAAAGGTACCTCTCTATGAACAACAGCTGCGCTTCACAACTCGCTGCGGAATGAAACCGTTTCCACTCCGCGTGTGATTTCGGCCCAATTTTATTGGACACACCCACACTCGCCTGCCAAAGAAAACCCGATTCGGAACAAGCACGGGCCAACCCATAGATCTCCAAATTCTCCAGATCAATACCAGGCGTGTAGCAGCTTCTTTCCACTCGAGAAATTCCAAGAGCTGAAGTACAGGGCTGCCCCTCTAGTGAGTCCATCCCGCTCGAGGGAACCGCCGCCACCTGTCTCAATTCAGGTAACATGAGTTCAGGAACATACGAGTTTCGTTCGAGAACATCGAAATCGACCCAACGAGCTTCAGAAACAGTAACGGCACGGGGCTTCTCAAACTCTCCCTCAAGGGCTTCCCCAGCAGTGCCCACAAAGTGGAACTGGCTGCACCCACCCAACCTTGAGATCCGCCGTGCAACACTCTGAGTTTTGAGCAACGCTGAAAACACGCCCACACCGAGCAACAAGAAGGCGACCTCCTGTTGAAAGAGTTCCGCGCCCACCCCAGCAGACTCCAGGCTCTCCAGGCAAACACGTCGGCAACACAGTTCCACTTCGCTGAGTTCATCGGCACTCTCGCTTCGCTTCCCGGCCGCAAGAGAACGCAAGACCCTTTGCTCTGGAAGCCAGGCCGAACACACAACACAGAGGGGAGGAAACTGCTCTGTCCACAAAAAATCGGATCTCAATGTTGTTTCTGATGTCATTTCCTCAGGCCTCTTATTGCTCCGAATCCAGAGCCTCAATCTCTTCAGAGAGTGTGAGCCACTCCAACTCAACAGACTCAAGACTCGCCGTCACTTCTGCAGCTCTCTTTGCAGCCTCGGAAAAACCTGAAGGATCTTGCGCCGCCAGCTCGGCCATTTTTTCTTCCAACTGCTTTTGCTCCTCGTGGAGCTTTTCCAAACGAGCTTCAAGCTTTTGCAAGAGCCTTTTCTTTTTCTCCCGATCACGCTTCTGTGCTTTGTCCTGCTCCCAAGAGCTTCGGGCCAAGGACGCTTCCTCATTGTGAGCTTCGGAAACAATGGGGTCCTGGCTCCCACCAACAGGAGTCGCAGCAGCGCCGGAGTGCAACACATTGGGAAACCCTGAACGCTCACAAGCCCGTTCATAATCATCCAATTGCCCTTCGAAAAGTGCAGCCGGACCCTGCTTCGATACTGCGAGAATATGGGTGGCAACCCCATCGATAAAATCTCTGTTGTGGCTCACAAAGAGCACGCTGCCTTCATACTGACTCAAAGCCGCGGCGAGATTCTCAACACTGGACATATCTAGGTGGTTGGTGGGCTCGTCAAGAATCAGAAGATTTGCACTTCCGGCCAAAAGGCAGGCCAATCCCACTCGATTTTTTTCACCACCCGACAGCACTCCGACCTTTTTCTCTACCGCCCTTCCGCTAAACTTCAAGCTTCCCAACAGTTGTCGGGCACGCCTCTCATCTAAGGAAGCATCGGTTGCGAGCACTGTTTCAATCACCGAACGATTTGGATTCAACACATCCGATTGTTCCTGTGCAAAATACTCCATGAGCACGTTGTCTCCCCTTTGCACAACGCCTTCCAAAGGCGAGAGTTCCTCCACAACCGTCTTGAGCAGAGTCGACTTCCCTGCCCCGTTTGAGCCTACAATCGCCACCCGCATACCCCGCTCAATGACCGCAGTGAGGGGGTCAAACAGAGGGGCCCCTCTCCCCACCTGGAGTTTGTCGAAACTGAGCACGATGCGCCCCGAGCGTGGTGCCGGTGGCAGGGCAATGCTCACCTCTGATTCCGCACTCTCCGTCTCGTACTCGCTCTCGAGCGCACGGAGCTTCCCAGCCATTTTCAGCTTGCTTTTGGCCCGTGACGCCATTGTTGCTTTGGCTCCAA
>JANQPW010000108.1 GCA_028285285.1 Silvanigrellales bacterium | reverse complement strand
CGACACCTGGAGCATTCCTCACCCTTGTGACAACATTGGCTCACCCTATGCCGTTCGTGACTACATGCACGTTGCTGGCACTCGCTCGAGGGCTTGTCTCAAACAGGGCCGAACGGAACACTCAGAAGAACCGTGCTGGGGAAATCCGACATTTCGGAGATTTGTGAAGCAAGCTCATGACCGAGGCTTGAAGGTCTGGCTCGACCTGGCTTTCAATCATTTTGGGCACAACTACCAAATCTACGACATGGACTCCTTCACCACGGTGCCGCAACGCATTCAAAACAAAGAAGACCTAAAAGCGCTTTGGAACTTTGAAGAGACTTATGACGAAAAGCTTCTGTACCCGCGACTTCTCGACACTGACAAGCGGCTCAACACACTGGCTCAAAGCAACCCCGTCATCAAACAAGAACTCGAAACTCTCCAGCAGCATTGCGCAAACAAAGGCAATTCTCGCCCACTTAAGGGACAAAACCTAGTGCGGGCCTTTCACGGCTGGCGAGTGGCTCTCCAGCACGAAAGGGAAAAGTTCCCCTGCGACGGAGCATACTTGGAACACAGCAACCCCGGGTTTTACATGGGTCAGAAGGGTGCCCCTGCAAAGTCGGTCAACGACGGTTTCACCAACAACTGGGTTGATGTGAAGTTTCTGTTCCACAATGAGGGCCACCCCAACCACCAACACGAGTACGTTCGCAACAGAGAGTATCTGTTTCGTGTGATGAACTATTGGACTTCAATGGGTGTTGACGGCTTTCGACTGGACCACACCACAGAAGATGCTAATGGACTCAGCCCCAGTTTTTGGCGCTATGTCATCTCCAAAAACAACTTCTATGCGCAAAAAAGAGGACAAAACCGCCCCATGTACATGGCCGAGGAGTTTCACAACCAGCCGGGGATGACTCCTATCGTTGACTCTATGACCGAGGGTTTTGTTGGCGACATGGCAGCTCGAGGGGGGCAATCAAAAGATGTTCCCCGAACGGAATGGCTCATTCGCAACATGGATCGATTCAATGGCCAGTCCACGGTGCTCACAGCACTGGAAACCCACGACGAAAAAAGACTCACAACCGAAACTGGTCTCAACATTTGGACGGGCGCAGGCTTCTACAGCATTGGCCTCACCACATGGTCCACTCCCATGCTGCTCATGGGCCAGGAGTTCGGAGCCTCCGATCGGCTCTACTTCCGGCATTCCGACTTTATGCGTGCCCGCTTTGAGGGAGCTGAGACATACCACAAAGAGGGAGATCAGCTGCGACAGTTTTATCACGACATGCATCGGGCACGCACAGACCCAGCCAACAGTGCGCTTCACTCTCCACAGCGACATTTTCTTCGGCCAAAAGGGAGTTCAGAGCCCCACCCCAACCTCTTTGCCCAGTTGAAATGGAGCGCCGATGGCAGCACCATGCTCACCTTTCACAGTCTTTGGGAAAAGCCCGTAAAAACGGAAATCGTGATACCAGCAAAGGTCGCTCGGGAAGCTGGTATTGCCGACAAGAAAAAGTACCAACTGGTAGATGCTATCGCAAAAAGCACGCTGGAAGGGTGTCGCACCGGAAAGGAGATCCGCACCGGGCTTCCGGTTGTGCTTCCCCAGCACGTCCGAGTGCAATGGCTTCGATTGGAGCCTTGCAACTAGGGGTTCGCGGCTCCGCTCTGCTGAGGTGACGAGCCACTGGATAAGGTCGAAAGGTATCTGTCCCAGGCATCATCAACCACGCGCTGCTCCACTAAAACTTTGTCCAAGCGATCTTCGCTCTCGCTCATCACAAAGTCAGTGAGCTCTTTGAGCCAGTTATAGAACTCCTGCTGAAGTGCCAATGCCGCATTGGGATCGTTTTGAAGCGAGTTGTTGAGCTTTTTGTTGAGGTAACGCGCCGTGATCACCGCTTCCACCAGAGCTTTGTTCAAGCCAAAACCCGTCATGGGATCCACCGTGCTCAAAGAATCACCAACGAGAAAAAGGTGTTCGGCCCAGTCAGCGGGCTTAGTGAGCCGGTGCTGCAGTTGAACAGTAAAGGTTCCCACATCTCGACCCGGTTGGGGGCTTCCAAATCCAATTTTGTCGGGCTGCGGCGTTTCGGGTTGTTGACGCTGTTGAGTTGAAAACTTCCACTCCACATATTCTCTAATGCTGTTTCGCTCCAAATTGGGAGGGAGGGCCAAAAAACCATAGGTCTTCGCAGAAGTGGATAGAGCAAACTCACTTTCATCTCCTCCAAAGCTGGGATGGCTCACTTCTTGAGACCAGTAATAGGTCACTCGTTCGCTCTTCTTGGTTGTGTGCAACTCTGGGAGTATGCCCAGAAAGTCCAGAGTTGTTGATCGCGCACCTTCAGCCACAACAAGGTACCGACTGTTGCGAACCTGCTTCTTCCCCGCAGAGTCGGACATCTCAAACTCAACGCAACCCTCCTTCAGCCTGAGAGTCTCGGGGTCTATGTTTGCCGGTCTTTTCAGCTCAAGGTTGGCCCACCCGCGATCGTTTTTGAGTTCGTTCACCGACTTCCACAAAAACTCCTCGACATCTTTGGCAACCGCATTGCTTCTCCACCCCCCCAAGAGCCCTGGAACAGGAGGAATATAAGTCCGCAAACGTCCGCCATTCACAGGCGAGCTCCGCTTCGTGAGATACTGAACATTCACATTGGTGTTGTTCTTCAGCTGACTGGTCGCATTTTCCTGCAAAACCAAGATCTGCTGTCGTGTGTACTGAGCACGTTTTTCCAAAAGCAAGAGCTTGGATTGCTGCCGCAAAGCATATATTTCTAGCACAAAGGCGAGCCCCGCAGCTCCTCCGCCCGAAACAAGAAAGTCGAGCTCGCACTCATGATCTCCAAACACTTGAGTGGGCAACACCACCGCCGGATGGGAATTGCTCTCCACTGACGAGTTTGATCTTCGGTGTTGACACTGAACTTGCTGCGCTGCCACCGCACAACAAAGCCAGCTCAGACTCAGTGGTGAAAAAAACCTCATTCTCTGCTTTTCCTTCAATCTCAAACCACCTCTCCCAATTCGGATCTTAAAAAATTCTAGCATTTTTCTGTGCGGTCAGCTCGAAGGAAAGCACCTGTGTGTGTTCTCTTCGGAAAAACAATGCTAGGCTCCCTTCTCAGCCAGCAGGAGACCGATCGCAGTGTTTGAACTTCAGGTGCAAGCTGTTTCGTTTTACTTTGACACCATCAAAACGTCGAAGATGTGGAAGTCTTCAAGTGCAACGGGGTCTGCGCTTGCTGTGGATCAGGTGAGCCTGTCAATTGGTGAGTCCGACTCCCTCTCCATCATTGGCTCCAGTGGCAGCGGAAAAAGCACGCTGGCGCGCATCTGCACAGGTCTCCTCTCCCCAACCTCTGGTCAGGTTTCTTTTCGGGGGAAGTCAATTGCCGTTCCCGAAACACTCGCTGAGTTGCGCACTCACATCGGCTTTATGCCACAGTCTGCCGCACTCTTTCCCCACCTCACCATCTCTGCTAACGCCACACTGGGCCTACGCCACTCTGGGGTTTCTGCAAAAGAATGCAACAAAAGAGCTGCAGAGTTGCTCGAAAGGGTGAAGCTTCCTCTCTCACTCGCAAACCGTTACCCCCACGAGATCTCCGGCGGACAGGCACAACGTGTCTCTCTCATGCGGGCCCTCGCTACTGATCCAGCCTGTCTCATTTTAGATGAACCATTGAGCGCACTTGATCCTGTGGTGAGGTGCTCGCTGCAAGATGACCTGAAAGAACTGGTCGACGACCTGAAGAAGACCCTGGTCATTGTGACCCATGATCTCGCTGAGGCCCAACACCTCACGCAGCACAGCTGTTTGCTGAGCCAAGGTCAAATGCTGCAAATGGGACCCATTTCAGAATTGATCCATCGCCCCGCCAACGAGGCTGTTGCCACTTTTGTGGGAAGCCAAAGGAGCTTGATCAAGTGAAAAGTCCTTTTCTGATCATATCGACCCTGTGGTTTTCCGTGCTGTGGCTTGTGCTTGCAAGCCCCTTGGCCCTAGCAAAGGAACCCCCCGACACGGGCTCTCCTTCTCGCTCACTTTCTTTTGGATCGAAAACCTTCACGGAAAGCTATGTGCTCGGAGAGATCCTCACCCAGTTGACCCGTAAAAAGGGGCATCAGGCACGCCACAGAAAGGGCCTCGGGGGCACGCTCGTGGTGTGGGAGGCGCTCAAAGCGGGGTCGATTGATGCCTACCCGGAGTACACCGGAACCATTGCTGAGGCCATTCTGAAAGACCCCCAGCTTGTGAACCCCGACGATATCAGAGACCGCTTGGCGCCGCTGGGCATTGGCATGAGTGACGCCCTGGGCTTCAACAACACCTATGCCATCATCACGCATAGAAAAACCGCAGAAATCTACGGCTGGAAAAATCTCAGCGACCTGGCTAGGTGGAGCCAGGCAAACCCCAAGGCCCAGATCAGTGCTGGCTTCAACCACGAATTTATCAACCGAAAAGACGGCTGGCGCTCGCTCGCTCGCCACTACGGCATTGAACTTCCCCCAGCTCAGCTCAAGGCCATGGACCACTCGTTGGCCTACACAGCACTCAAAAGCCAAGCCGTTGACCTTAAAGAAGCCTACTCGACCGATGCAAAGCTCAACGATCCCGACTTTGTTGTGTTGCACGACGACCAGGCCTTTTTTCCAGAATACAGAGCGGTTGTGCTTTTCCGCCTCGATTCACCGCTGGTGGTGCAGGAAATTGCAGAGAGTCT
>JANQPW010000090.1 GCA_028285285.1 Silvanigrellales bacterium | reverse complement strand
AAACGCCCCCTTCACTTTTTAGGAGTTTACTGGGCAAAAAGTGTGATTGCATGCAATCCTTGGTGGAAGTTTGTGGTGCGGGGCCGTGAACACCTTCCTCCCAAAGACACGGCCGTGGTCTATGTTTCGAATCACTTGAGTCAAACCGACATTCTGGCGATTTTTTCTATTGGCATGGACTTTCGCTGGCTTTCTAAAGACTCAGTCTTCAAGATTCCCTTTTTAGGGTGGGGCATGTCGGCCATTGGATACGTGCCCATTGTGCGGGGAGATCGCAACAGCTCAAAGATGGCCATGGAGCGCTCCCTCCAGCATTTGAAGCGCGGCACACCCATGGTCTTTTTCCCGGAAGGAACCCGCTCTCGCGATGGGCATTTGAAAGCTTTCAAACCGGGCGCCTTTGTGCTGGCGCACAACGGACAAGTGCCCATTGTTCCCATCACTCTGCAAGGCACCGAGCGCCTGCTCCCTAAAGGCTCTCTGATTCCTGGAGACGCGGCCGTTGAAATCAAGATCCACCAACCTCTCAAGTGGCAAGAAGGAGAGACCCCGGCCGAAATGATGGAAAGATGCTTTGAGCAAATGAACGCGGCTCTCCCCGATGAAATGAAAGCAAACCCATCATGAGCCGCCCCCTCTTCTTTAAGAGACTCACCATCTCTGTGGTTTTAGGTGGCCTCGGGCTCGCATCGGGTGCGGCCTGCCAATCTTACACCCAAAAGTCGGAAGAAATGCGCACTCTGATGCGACGCGGTCAGTACTCCAAAGCCCTCGAGGAGCTTGATGAAAGTGACATAGCAACTCAAGATCGCAATCGTGTGCTTTACCTTATGGAACGGGGCACCCTGCTTTATCTCAGTAAAGAATATGAACTTGCTGCCAAAGAGTGGCGCAAAGCAAGTGAAGTTGTTGACTCTCTTTACACCACAAGCTTGTCCGCCACAGCGGCAAGCTTTGCGGTGAACGACTCCTACTCCGACTACCAAGGCGAATTGCATGAGAAGGTGTTGCTCCCCACATTTGCGGCTCTTGCCTACCTTGCACAAGGAAACCCTCAGGGAGCACGTGTTGAGGTGCGCCGCCTCGACGAGGTGATGAAGCTCCTCGAAACAGAAGGCAAAAAAAGCGACCAACCAGAGTATGCCCGTGATGCTTTTGCGCACTACCTGGCTGCATTGGTTTACGAGGCCTTCGGCGAGTGGGACTCTGCCATTATTGAGTACAGGCGTGGGCTCGACTCTCTGTACAGCAGCACAAGTTGGAATGACGACAAGATTTCCGCAAGTGCCTTTGCTGATCCGCTGTGCCGCCTCGCTCGGCTCAGAAACCGAAAAGACATTGTAGAAGAAACACGCCAAGACCTGAGCTCAAAGTCTGCCTGCAAAGGAAACCAGAAAGGAAAGGGCTTTGCAGAGATTGTTGTGTTTTACGAAAATGGACGTTCACCCATAAAGGAAGCTCAGGATATTGTCTTGCCCATTCAAGGGCAGGTGCTGCGAGTTTCTTACCCCACCTACACCAACCTCAGCTACCGCTCTCGGGGTGCCACCATCACCGTGAACGGAAACCGCGCTGGCCGCACCAAAACCATTCAAGACATTGGGTATCTGGCGCGAAAATCACTTGAGGCCAGGCGAGTTGTTGACGTGATCAAGATGGGAGCCCGAGTGTTGGCAAAAGACCAGGCCGCACGCGCTGCTGGCCGGGCGCTTGGCCCTCTGGCTGGTCTTGCGGCGAGCATTGTGGGGGCCGTTACTGAAACCGCTGACACGCGGGGCTGGACAAGCCTTCCCGATGAAATTGAGGTTTTTCGAACAGTTGTGCCTGCCGGAAAAAAAGTGTCTGTTGACGTGACCCCCGACTACGGGAAGCCTCTTCGCTTTACCGGAACTCTCAAGAGCGGCGAATTGAAGTTTCTGCGACTGAGAACCTTCTACTAGGAGAGGCCTGGGCACCTCTCCCAGGCCCTGGACTCAACAGCCACTTCATGTGAAAATAAGAACCTCTACTTCAGATTATCAGGATAATTTGAATGTTTGTCTCGCGAAAAATTAACATAAATATTGAAGATAGTGAGTCTTTTTTTCTTTGGGGCCCAAGACAAACAGGAAAATCAACTCTTCTGAAAGAGCAGTTCTCCAACGCGCTTTTTTTCAACCTCCTGAGAAACGAAGAGTTTCGACGTTTCTCACAAAGCCCAGAAGCTTTGCGCGAAATTGTGCTGGAGCACACCTCCCGCCACGGCCCGACTCGCATCATCATCGACGAAATTCAACGCGTTCCTCTCCTCCTCAACGAGGTCCACACCCTGATCGAAGACTCGGGCATTGCTTTTGGTCTCTGTGGCTCCAATGCCCGAAAAGTTAAGCGCGGCCATGCAAACCTTCTGGGGGGTCGCGCCGTTCGATTTGAGCTTTTCCCTTTTGTTTCCTCAGAGCTTCAAAACGACTTTGACCTCGTTCGCGCGGTTCAGTTTGGAACCCTACCCAAGGTCTATTTTGCAAAGCAGCCAAGCCGCTATGTCAAAAGCTATGTTGCTGACTACCTCAAAGAAGAAGTCGCTGATGAGGGGCTCGTGCGGAATCTCCCCGCCTTCTCAAACTTTCTCAGCGTTGCAGCCTTCAGCGACTCAGAAGTCATCAACTACTCCACCATTGCACGAGACTGCGGTGTTTCGAGCAAAACCATTCAGGGCTATTTTGAGATCCTATACGACACCCTGATCGCACACTCGCTGCCAGCGTTCCGAACAAGAGCAAAACGCCGCGTGATACAGGCTCCCAAGTTTTACTTCTTTGACGTGGGCATCACAAATTTCCTGGCTAAGAGGAGCAACCCCGTTCCGGGGAGCGAGCTCTTTGGGAAGGCATTTGAATGCTTTGTTGCAAATGAGCTCAGGGCGTTTCTTTCCTACTGCGAGCTCGATTCACCCCTCACATATTGGCGGTTGGCCAGTGGACCTGAAGTCGACTTCATCGTTGGCGACTGCGAGCTTGCCATCGAGGCAAAGGCAACACCCAAAGTTTCCAGTCACCATCTCCGTCACCTCCGCCAGTTCCAAACAGAGCACAAAAGCAGGCACTGCATCGTCGTTTGCCTAGAAGACAGAGCAAGAGTGACCGAAGATGGAATCTCGATTGTGCCTGCCAGGGAGTTCCTCCGAAGGCTCTGGTCCAGAGAGTATCTCTGAGTGCTCTCCCCCAATTTCTGCCAACATGGTAAAATCGAACGAAGGTGCGCCTCTCGTGAGCCGACACCCGCCCCTTCGTGTGAGGAACTCATGAAATTGACAGCCTTTGCTCTTCCCCCTGCGATTTTAGGACTCATCGCATCCCTGTTTGTTCTGAGCTGTCAATTCAGGAACCAAAGTGACACCAAAACCAACAAGACCAAAAAGTGGACAAACTCACAAGACTCTGTTGTCCGTTGCGTTCGCAAACACACACTTCATCCACTTGCCCCAGAGTGCATGAACCTTTTGGGAGCAGATCCCAACTTGAAAAGGCCCGAAAGAGGTGCTGTCACCGACCAAACGTTTGCGCTATCCAACGCATCGATTGTGTGGCTCAACTACGGGTTGCTGCGACAGAACTTTCCCCAGCTCAAGAAAATGAAGCGCAGAGAAATAGATGACCTCATTCTCCAAAACTCAGCCTGGATATCTGCAGATCAGGTCACCTTTGGTGAAAAAAACGGTGTGAACACAGACATTCCCCTTGTTCCTCTGAAAGACTCTGCTGGCAGAGCTCAAAAATGGTCCCAGCCCGCAGTTCCGGTCGTGGACTGGAGAAACAGCCGCGAAGCCGAAACAAAGGTCGACCCTCAAGTTCTCAAGAGCCGCGAAGGCCGAGTTCAAGACCTCATGAAGCACGTGGTTTCTCGACCCGCTCTTCGCCCGCTGAGCTACCTGCGCGCGCACGTGCTTGAGCTGCAGCACGATGGAAAGGCTCTTGGTCTTCTCGACATTAAGGGGGCTGGCGGCTCCATTCCTGCTGCCATCGTCGACGGAGAAACACGGCACTACAACGGGCCAAGCCACATCCACGGGGGGCACGGAAATGGACTCGCCACGCTTGGTGAAGCCATCCGAGAATGTGTCTGGGGTGAGTTCCTTTATGAGCTCTCCACTATCGAGAGAAGATCTCGCGACTATAAAAAGTCTCTGCAAAGCTATCTCAAAAACTCGCCGTTTCCCTTTCCAAAAAACGTGAGGTGCTATGCTGTCGTCTTTGCGGGATTTGACGCGATTTTCGAAGGAAAAAGCTACCACGCTGGACTCATCGTGCGCGAAGCAACCGTTCGCAACCGGAGTGATGTGAAAGCTGCCTGGTGCAAGAAACACAATGCCGAAGCCATCTGCAAGAACACAAGCCGAAAAGGCTTGATTGCCCCGTTGCAGGCCCTTGCAACGATGTATCAATTCAGCACCAGCTGGGAGCTCACCAGCACGGGGGGAATCATCGACTATGGGAGTGTTTCCCCTGTGGTGCCGGTACCTCAAGCAAAGGGGCTCGAAATGGAAGTCCCTGACCTAGTGCGCATCAAAAAGAACCCCAAAATGACCTTCATGCGGGGTCATGAGCCCACAACACCTGTTCGCCTGCCCCTCCGAGACCCTTTGGCCTCCGATGCATGGGGAGGCAAAATCATTGGAGAGGTTGGTTACCGCGACGCACTCTTCAAACACTCCCAGCAGTTGGCCGCTTCCTTCGTGACCCAGGTCGATATTTCTGGAAAGAGAATCACCGACGAGACCATTCGCCGCTCGTGGGTGAACGACCATTTTGTGCGCGCCATTGGCCCCGTGCTCAAAAAGCTGGGCGTGGACTACACCGGCTCGGGATTTTGGACACCATAGGAAACTACGGCCGCAGTGGCCCCCCTGATCGCGGCAGCACAATTTGCGGGAGAAAGTCGGAATCGGCTTGGGCACGC
>JANQPW010000075.1 GCA_028285285.1 Silvanigrellales bacterium | reverse complement strand
ACCATTCGATGGCGGCTGCTGTATAGCGATGGCACTCGCACGTTCTTCCGCGATTGGTACGTTATTACCGTCCCCATTGGCTCCACCAAAGGCATTCAGATGCTGAGGCATGGGTCCGCAGGCCCCTGCAAGCAAAAGTGAAAAGGGAAGGAAAATGGGGAATACAGATCTTTGACTCTTTGAAAAGTCGGGCACGTGTTTCATCTTCAAGACTCTTCCTCCAGGCTATTGATTGCGAGCTGTCCGAGCCCCGTTCGCATGGTTTAAAAATGGGGCTCCCTTGATAAACGGCTGACTCCTCAAAAAGGGGACATTTATTTTCTCTTGAGATTCTCTCTGTGAAACCGAGATGAATCAAATGCACCGTGGAACCTCTGAGACGGAGTGTGATAGTCTCGTGAGACGCGCTCAAAAAAGGTGCAAGTCATGCCAACTTCCTTAAAATTGACCCTCTGGTCACGGGCCCTTCTCCTTTCCACCCTCGTGCCGCTTGTTGCAAGTGCGGTTGGAAACGAACAGGCGCGGTCTTTTTCTGCTTCCCCCTCAGGAGAAACTTTTGTGCTGTCGATAAGCTCCTCAAGAGGTGGTCCCAGCACCCAAAGCCTCGCTTTTAGCGAAAAAGACGCGGAGCGTTTCACCACAACGATGATCCACTATGGAAATGTTCCCCCAGAAAATGTGGTGGAGTTGCACAACCCAGGCGTTTCCGAACTGAAAGAGCAGTTGGCCGAGCTCAACACCCGTTTGGCAAAGAGCAGCGCCAGACACCGCTCGCTCTATGTTTACTATTCCGGCCATGCAAACGCTCGCGGGCTTGCCCTCGGTCAGGAAGTTTTTGCAAAAGAGGAGCTCCACCGCCAAACATCTGCGTCTCCAGCAGAAACAAAGGTGGTGGTGCTCGACAGCTGCTTTTCGGGCAGTTTGGCAAGGAAGGGAAAGGCCCAAGAACGGGAGCGCCCCCAGCCCCCACGCCTGCACATTGACCGGCCCCAGGGTCTCGTTTTTTTCACTTCGAGTGCAGAGCACGAGCTGAGCTACGAAAGCCGAGAGCTGGAGGGTGGACTCTTCACACACCACCTTATTTCTGGCTTGAGGGGCCAAGCCGATTTAGACGGCGATGGGCTCGTGGTGTTGGACGAGGTCTACCGCTATGTGTTTGGCAAAACAACCATGGACCTAACCCTCTTGCCCAACGGCAAGGAGCAATTCCCCGAACTGCTCACTCAACTCAAGGGCAAAGGAAGTCTCGTGCTCACCTATCCGGGAGAGAGTGAGACAAACCTCACTCTCGATGCAGCGCTGAATGGTCACGTGCGGATTGCCGCCGCGAGCGGAACACAGGTCTGGCAAATTTCAAAACAGAAAGGCCAACTCGAAAAAATTCGCTTGCCCCAGGGGCTCTACGAGATGCGATTGAGAAGCGAAGAAGATGCAGAGTGGAGCCAAGCAACCCTTGATCTGCGTGATGGAGCCACACTCGTTGTGAGAGCACGCGACCTCTCCCCCCTTCCCCGAACCCAAGTGGCGAGTCTTTCGAAGAAGTCTCGCTCAACCGCGGCCGTAGCTCAGCAAGCCACAGAGTGGGAATGGCAAACATCTATGGGAGCTCACACGGGCTTGCTCTACAAAGACAACTGGGGCATGAGCTGGAACACCGCGCTCTCTCAAAATTGGGGAGGTCGCTTCGTACGGAGTTTTGGGCAGGTTCAGCTTTTGGGGCTGCATGGCGAGAATTCCAGCAGGAAATACAAGCGAAGCGATCTCTTGGGTGCTGCGGTTGGTCTGGGTGTGCACCCAGCAGCAGGTCTCCTCTCTCCATTCAGGGCATCCCTTTCGCTTGGAGCTTTTCGCGCCCAACAGTCTCCTTCCTCTGAGGCAGCGTTCCTTCCGCTGGTTGCTCCCTCTCTCACTTACTCTTGGAAAGCATCTAATAAAGTAACAATGATTGTTTCTTTGAGTGAGATCTGGGCTGTGCAACTGCCTGACGCCTCCAAAGAGTCAGCACTTTGGGGTTCGGCAACATCACTTGCCATGGGTGTGAGGCTTTAGCGCCCAGTCTGTTGCGGTTTCCCGCAGTTTTAGGGCCATCTCAGGCGCTTAGCCAACAATTTTTCCAAAACCGAGCCATCGAAGCCACAGACACTTCTGGCTTCTCAGT
>JANQPW010000052.1 GCA_028285285.1 Silvanigrellales bacterium | reverse complement strand
ATAGCCTGTGCACGTCACGTGCAGCAGCAACGAAGGCGGCTCTGCACCCTCTGGGTACAACTTCTGAAGCACCCCATCACACACCTTGGAATAGACCTGCATACGTTTCGTCATAGAGGAGCCGCTGCAGTTCTCCAGGAGGTTGAACACATCCATTTCTGTCCAAGACTGATGCGTAGTGTCTTCGAGCTCACTCAAGCGCTGTTCAATACGTGGCGGTGTGCAACCGAATCTCTTTAGCCCCATTGACAACACTCGCTCAAATTTTTGGAAACTTTCAGCAGAGTCAAGGGTTGAGACAGCTTGTTTTCTTTCCTGGTTTGTTTTCTCTGAACGACAGTGGGCAGCATGAAGCCAATCGAGAGCATTGTTTTGGGAATGCCGGTGCTGCGGCAACACAGTCCGAAATCGCGACAGATAACTCGGCAGGGAACGCGATTTCGTCATAAGCCACGAACCTCCTCCGGGTGAACTCAAATCTGATGAAGCTCCACAAATCGCTGGGACGCATCACCTCCGGAGTTCAGCATACAAGACGAACCTCATGATTCCAACGAGCGCACAAACACCAAAGCATCTTCTCCATTGCGATAGTATCTCTTCCTCCGAGACACCTCCTCGTAACCTTGGCTTCTGTAAAGACGAATGGCCGCAAGGTTGTTGTTTGAAACCTCGAGCTGAGCTTGGCTCACACCTAAACCCCAAAGAAGCGAATGTGCAGTCAACATCAATGCTTGGCCCACTCCCTGAGAGCGGGACGACTTTCGCACCACCAGGTAGTCCAACTCAGCACCATCCACCACACGGCGCCAAAGGGCCGCACCGAGCCACTCCGCTCCCCGTGTTTGAACAGCTTGAGAGGCCATGATCAACACAGGCTCGGAGGCTTCTCCCCTTTCAGAAAACCCTTTCCAGTAACCCTGTAAAACCCTCCAACTAGGGGCATAAGGCTGATTCTGAAGTAGCAGCTCTGAAAGCTCGCGAACCCCTTGGGGAAGACCCCAACGGCCCAGGTAG
>JANQPW010000020.1 GCA_028285285.1 Silvanigrellales bacterium | reverse complement strand
AAACGCCGGACCTCTGATTTTGATTTTGGTGGTGGCCTTCGCTCTGCCGGGCGTCACCTTTTGGGGTCTCGATGCACCTCAAAGCCTCACGGTGTTGCTCGTTGCACTGGCTGCTTTTTTTTGGGTGACGGAATGGATTTCACTTTTTAGCGTGAGCTTTGTGATCCTCGCCGTTGAGGTGGTTGCCCTGGTTCCCCTGCTCAACGAGAGCCAGGCGGAACGCGCGGTCACGCCGGAGCTCTTTTTTCAGCCCTTTTTCTCAAACATCATTCTGTTGTTTTTGGGAAGCTTTGTGCTGGCCTCTCTCATTCGCAAGGCCGGGCTCGATCGGCTCTTGGCGGGAATTCTGCTATCGCGTTGTCAGGGCTCGCCTCAGCGTCTGTTGTGGGTCACGCTGGGCACCTGTGCGCTGCTGTCGATGTGGGTCTCCAACACGGCCACGGCAGCCATGATGATGACCGCTGTGCTTCCCATCACCCAAGCCCTTCCTGAAGGGCACCCTTTTCGCAAGCGTCTGGCCATTGCCATTCCCTTCGCCTGCAATGTGGGTGGCTTGGGCACTCCTATTGGGTCTCCTCCAAACGCCATAGCTCTGAGCTATTTAGAGAAAAGCGGTCTGTCGGTGAGCTTCCTGGGTTGGGCCATGGCATTGGTCCCATTTGTGGTGGTTCTCCTCGTGTGTCTCTTTTACCTGCTGCGCTGGGCCTTTCCGGAACGACCCAGCGATGAAGGGGTGGTCTTCGATTTGCAAGAGTGGGCACAAGACCGTGCTGCACCGCTGACCTCGTTGCAGTGGGGCGTGCTGGCCTTATTTTCTGTTACTTTTTTGCTGTGGATGACCAGTGACTGGCATGGCTGGCGCAGCGGAACCGTGGCACTTGTTCCGGTGGTGGCTGCCTTTGCCTTGGGCTGGCAAGACGAAACAGACTTTCGCAAGTTGCCCTGGGATGTGCTTTTTATGGTGGGTGGCGGTTTGGCTTTGGGCACAGCCGTGTCGGCTTCAGGGCTGGACATCCGTTTGCTCCAAGCCGTTCCCGACGGCACTGGTTTTTTTGCTCTCAGTGCCATTGTGTTGCTCCTCACAGCGCTGCTCACCACTTTTGTGAGCAACACCGCCACAGCGAACCTTGTGATGCCCGTGGTGGGAGTCTTTTTGGCTCAACTAGAGAGCACCAGTGCAGCTCTCATGATTGGCGTTGCGTTCATGTGTTCTGCAGCCATGGCCTTGCCCATTTCGACTCCCCCAAACGCCATGGCCTTCAGTTCGGGAGCCATTCGCGCGAAAGATTTGATTCGGGTGGGCGTGCTCATCACCGGAGTGGGCTACGCATTGGTCTTGAGTCTGGGTCTGTGGGTCTGGAGCGTGTTGGGCTAAGGGAGGGCTTGTTGCCCCATTGAAGATGAAGAAAGACCAAAGGAGATAAATAATGGAATGCCACCGTTTGACTTGTCAGGCTTGCGGAAGTCGGCGCATGAACACGGTTTTGCTGCGAGACGCAGACGAAAAGCTGGTCGTGATTTGCGCCGATTGCCATGAGTTTGTCGCCCGCTGGCTCTTGTCGTCGCATGGCTACTACCATGAGGGGAAATCTTTTGACAGCTACTTGAGGAGCTTGGAACGTGCTGGAGAAGCACCCACCGGACGAAACCTGCAGGCCCATTTTGAAAGACTGCAAAAGGAAGCACGGAGTGACTTTAAACTGGCCCTGAAGCAGCTCCAGGCCGAAGGAAAAGACTTCTAGGCCTGCTTGAAGGGTTTTCCCATTCAGACTATCGTGGCCTTCCTCTCCGAATGGAATAGACATGAAAGAAGGAAGAACCATGACCTCAATGACGACCCGAGCCCTCGTGACCGGAGCCAGTTCTGGAATTGGCAAGGCCATCTCCCTCAGCCTCGCCAAACCCGGTGCCCGGCTTTTTCTCGTGTCTTTGCCCAGCCCCGAGCTCAGGGCCGTTGCCGCTGCGTGTGAATCTCAAGGGGCGCAGGTGCACACGTCTGAGTGTGACTTGACACGTTGTGATGCCACCGCTCTTGCTGAAGAGGCCGCCAAGGCCATGGAAGGTGTCAACGTGCTCATCAACAGTGCGGGTGTGTTTCGCCCGGTTTCGCTGGCCAACGACAGGCCTGAAGATGCCGACATGAATGTGGCCGTGAATCTTTCTGCACTCGTTCGCCTGAGCACGGCGACCATTCCGCATCTTCTCAAAAACGAGAGGAGCCACCTGATCTCCCTTTCTTCGCAAGCTGCCCGAGACTCTGCTCCGGGTATGACCACCTATTCAGCGAGTAAGGCAGGGGTGTCAGCCTTCTCCCGGAGTGCGTTTGCAGAACTCCGCTCACAAGGGCTGCGCGTGACAGCGCTCATGCCGGGTCTGGTGAACACCCCCATGACCCAATTGGAGAGCCTTGATCCTGAGCGCATGATTTCGGTTGCAGCCATCGTGGACACCGTGCAGTTTGTGTTGAACTTCCACGGATCGGGCTGCCCCACGGAGGTCCTCATTGAGCCGCAAGTGTCTCCACTGCGAAACCCTGGTCAGATGCTTCCTCAGAAGTAGATTGACCAACAAGTGAAGAGCTCAATGAAACGCAGAGCTCTTGTTCTTGAGGCGCACAAATATGCCAGGGGAAGGCTTCATTGTGACATGGACCTCCTCTTGGGGGTGTTGGTCTGGAATCAGCTCAAATTGAAACTGATTGAGAAGCGTTGAGACGATAATGAGCATTTCCATGGTTGCAAAACCAGAACCAACGCAGTTTCGGGGACCCTTTGAGAAGGGCAGGTAGTTGCCATGGCGGGCCTTTTCCTCGAAGCGATGCGGACTGAATTTCATGGGCTGCTTCCAGATATCGCCTTTCCGGTGCAGAGAGATGATGGGTATCACGATCATGTCATCTTTTTTGATGGACCAACCGCCGATGTTCATATCTTCTGTTGCATCTCTGGAGATGGAGGGCACGGATGGAAAGATCCTCAGTGTTTCACTGATCACGTTCTGCAACACGGCCAGTTTTCTCAAATCGGCCATGGTTGGCGAATCGGGAACCTGAGCAGCTTCTGCTTGCAGGCTTTTCAGCACGCCCCCGTTTTGGGGGTGAAAAACACACCACCACATCCAAGACAGTGCATTTGATGTGGTTTCATGTCCGGCAAAAACGAGGGTTTTGAATTCACTGCAGAACGACTCCACATCTGCTCCCTCTTTGCCGTCTTTGCCATGCACAAAGTCGGAAACGAAGTCGTTGTCAACGTGCGGTTGAAGGGTCACACGATGGAAGATCCCGCGGGATATGTCGTCAATGATTTTTGCTGCCTTCTCAAGGTCTTTTTTGATGCGTCTTTCAGTGCCGGGAAGGCTCAGAAATTTGGGGTAGAAGAGCGGTTCAATTTTGCTGAGGGATTGGTCCAATGCTTGACTGAGCTTTGTCTTCTCTTCGTCGGTGGCCCAGTTGCCCAGAATGGCTTCGCAAACAACTTCGAGTGTCAAACGATTGAAGTGTTTGCTGATATCAAAGGCCTCTCCGGCGCGAGGTGCAAACTCTCTCTCCGCGTATTTTTTCACAACTTTGGCAACAACCTTCGTCAACGCATTGAGATGGCTGGGATGGAACAGGGGTCCAATGATTTTTCGGCGTGTGCGCCAGCTCTCTCCCTCCAAAAGGAGGCTTCCTTTGCCTGTGAGGGGCAGCACTTTGCGGTAGTGTTTTGATTTTATGAACTTCGAGCTGCGGTGAACCAAAACTTCATCAACAATGGCCGGGTCACTCGAGAACATGATGTTTCCCACGCCGGGCTGTTTTTCAAGAAACACAGTGGGGCCGAAGTCACGCAGAAGTCTGTCCACAAAGTGGGTGCGATCCCGTGCGAGAAAGGGTGTCAATCCAAGCAAGGGCAGCCCCCTGGGTGTCTCGGGAGTCGTCTCGCTTTTTGTCGCACCATTTTCGTGAGGCACAGAAGAATAGCGGGCCGAGCCTGCCACGGGCTTCAGCGCATACCTCTCAAGAATTGACCAGAACATTCTTTATTCCCCCTTTTGAAGAACAGTGGAGAGTTGAGTCTCGTTACTCAATAATCGATCTTCGAGAAAACATCAGCAAGCCACAGATTGGCGAGGACCTGAAATGTTGACTGTGTCTGGCAGCTTTCGCTAGGGTGGGTGCTGGAATTTTGCATTTTGATTTTGAGGAGAAAGATCCATGAAAAAACAGTTTGTTGCAGCCATGTCTGCCCTTTTGGCCTTTGCCGCACAGGCCCAAGCTAACGATCTTCAAGGTGAATTTGTGATGACGCCAGAGTCCTGCGAGGGGTACTACTCCACTCTTTTGCCTTTCCCCGGAAACGCTTTGACCAATGTCACTCTGAGCGAAGGTGATGTGGTGAGCGTGGAGCAGCCTGCAGACGACGAGCTGATGATCACCTTCGAAGATCGCCAAATCAGCTACGTTGTGGGAGCTGTTGAGGATGGTGTGGAGGGTTACAGAGGTCGTGTGAGGAAGAGCACGCGAGGGGGCACAAGCTTCACCATCGAGGATATTCAGGTGGCAGCAGCATCGGTCATCCATCGCAACGCTACCTATAGCGTGAATGGGGAGAGCGACCTGGTGTTGGAGTTTCGGAGCATCACGAACAGCTTGCTCTTTCCCGACGTTGATCTGGAGTCGGTTTGCGTTTTGGAAAGGCTCTGAGTTCGGCCTCTCAGGCGTGTCAGTCTGAGGTGCGCTGCTTCTCCGCCAGCAGGTCCATCCGACTTCGATAAAACCTCTGTTCGGGTTCAGTGCCGCCCAGTCGAAGGGCTGTCTCAAAGTGGGTCAGTGATTGACTCCATTGGCCCAGTTTGTGGTGCAGTTCCCCCAAAGACGCAAAGGTGCGGTGGTTGGCTCGAAATCCAGGCTGCTTGCGGAGCCGTTCGATCTCCGTCACACCTTTCTCAAACCCCTGCGCAAAACCAATAGCCACAGCCCGGTTCAGATGAACAACTGAGCTGGGAAAGTGTTTGGCCAAGAGATCATAATGGGAGCAGATCTGTTTCCAGTCGGTTTTTTCGCTGCTCGCTGCGGTTGCGTGACAAGCGGCAATCCCCGCTTCAAGGTGGTAACGGCTCAGCACATTTCCTGCCATGGCTCGTTTCAGGTGTTGAACGCCCTGGTCAATTCTCTTTCGGTTCCATTGGTTCCTGTCTTGATCTTCAAGGAGCACAGGAAGGCTCTCGGAATCGGTGCGGCAATGAAGGCGCGATGCTTGGAACAGCATCAGAGCCATCAGAGCATGGGTTTCGGGGGTGTTGCCGAAGGGGCGTGAAGCCAGTAAAGCCCCCAGTTCGAGAGCTTCTTCGCACATTTCCTGTTTGATCCAGTTGCTTCCGGAACTCACAGCATAGCCTTCTGTGAAGATAGCGTAGATGACCTCGAGCACGGAACGGAGTCTCTGTTTGAGCTCTTCTCCCTGCGGGATCTCAAAGGCAATGCCAAGCTCCTTGATGCTGCGTTTGGCTCGGGTGAGCCGCTGATCGATGGCGCGCTTTTCGGTCATGAAGGCGTTTGCCAATTCTTCACTACCAAAGCCACAAACAGACTTCAGTGTGAGGGCAATTTGGGAATGCCGTGGGATCTGCGGGCAGCAGGCAACGAAACAAAGTGTGAGCTTCTCGTTGCCGCAGTCGTCACTCAACTGGGCGTTTCCCTCAGGGGAAGGGATCTTATCGCTTTCACTCTTGGCAATCCATTCCGCGATGCGGTCAGACTGGGTGTGAAAAGTCTTGACCGAGCGGAGGTGATCAATGGCGAGATTTTTTGCTGTTGTCATGAGCCAGGCCGCAGGGTTAGCTGGAATGCCTCGGCTGGGCCAGTTTCTGAGGGCTTTGATGAGCGCTTCCTGGCTCATGTTTTCGGCGAGGTCGAGGTGATCCGTGCCAAGGTAGCGGCACAAAACCGCGATCATCTTCCCCGACTCCCGTCGGAAGAGATGCTGGACCAATTGTTGCACCTCATGGTCGGTGCTTTTTGGTGGCTGGTCGGTGGGCATCAGGATTCAGCCGCCGCAGGGATCACTTCCACCGTTTCTCCATGGTCGAGTGCGGGGCAAGAGGCGGCGATATCGCAAGCGTGATCAAAGCTCTCACACACCAAGGTGAAGAGGCCGGTGAGTGCCTCGTGTGACTCGGCATAGGGTCCGGCAACCACGGTTGTTCCCTCCGACTGGCGTTCCAACTTTCGGGAAGATCCCTCCAGGGGTGTCCCTGATTTGAAAAGGCCCTTTTGTCGCAAACTGTCGACCCAGCGATGGTACTTTTCCATAATAACCTGGATCGCTTCTGGGGAGTGGGCTTCCCATTCCTTTGGGTTGCCGCGGAGAACCAAGAGATATTCCTTCATGTGCAGGCACTCCTTGTGTTGTGGCGGAACGACTCGGGGCTCGCGAGATCAGAACTCGATTTCGCGAACCTCAACGAAGCCTCCTTGGTAAAGCACGGTGGGGCATTGGGCAGCGAGCTTTTGTGCCTCTTCGAATGAGGCGCACTTCACAATATAGTAACCGCCGAGGCTTTCGGTTGATTCCACATAGGGTCCGTTGACCACCTGGCCTTTGGAGAGGCTCACTCGAGAACCAAACCCATCTTTCAGTTTGTGAGCAGATTCAATAGCCTTTCCCATGCTTTCGGTCCACTCGTTGTACTTTTGCATGACGAAATCATCGTCTTCAGGGTGTGACGAGTTTGCGGGGTTGCCTTTGCAAATGTTGAGCATGTAGGATTTCATTTCTTCCTCCTTGTGGGGATGTTGTTGTTCTGAAGCACCTTGCTTCATGGTCACAACGAATGAGTCTCCCTCTTTTGCGACACTTTGTTCGAAAAAAGATCCTATTTTTTGTAAATACAAGGGATCGTTTGATTTTTTTAAGGAGCTGCAACAGATGAATGCAACAATCTCTCAACCCTTTCACAAGATCCTGTTTGTTTGCCTGGGAAACATCTGTCGCTCGCCGGCTGCTGAAGGGATTTTTAAGTCTTTGGCTGAATCGGGCAAGGAGGGCGAGCAGAAAGCGCGAAACCGATCCTTTGTGGTGGACTCAGCTGGTACGTCTGCACATCACAGGGGCGAGCTGCCAGATTCCCGCATGCGAGCCGCAGCAAGCCAGCGTGGCTTTGTGCTCAACAGCCACTCGCGACCCTTTGAGAGCGAACGCGACTTTGTGAACTTCGATCTGATCATTGCCATGGATCGATCCAACCAGGAAACCCTACTGGCTTGGGCTCCCCATCCGAGTGCCGCTGCAAAGGTCCGTTTGATGTGCGACTGGTGCACGGCAGAGAAGCCGCCGCGTTCGGAGGTGCCCGATCCCTACTACGGGGGGGCAGATGGCTTTGAGCAGGTGCTGGACCTTCTGGAAGACGCCTGCGGCGGGCTTCTCAGAGAGTTACGCCGTTCTTAAGCACTGTTGTCGTTGTGACTGGCTGTGGAGTCTCAATGAAGTTACAATCCCTGTAGTTTCGTTTTCATGCTGAATCATTCGTGAGCTCCATCTCGTCCTGTGTGGCTTTGTCTGAGAGTGAGAGCTCGCTTTGTTGAGGGCTCCGAGCTTATGAAGGTTATCATTCCGGTACTTGCAGCAGTTGCGCTTGTGACATGGCTTGCGAACTCTTGCGTTTCACGATCTTCCAACAACTCGCTTGTGAGAGAGGAAAGTCAGCGGCGCAAACACTACACAAAGTCGACTGAGCCTTCCCCCTTCGACAGGGTGGCACGGAAGGTCATGAAGCTGTACCAAGAAAAGACGGGTGACATCACTTTCACGGGAGAGATCCGCTCGGAGAAGCTTTTGCCCTTCGATGATGTCATCTTAGAAGACGCGGGTCGCGAGGGTGCCAACAAGGTGGATCCCAGCAAGCTCAGTGGTCAGTATACCAAACACAGACAGAACATCGTCATTGACCGTTACATTGTGCTGAGCCGCTTTTCTCGCTTGATTCCTGAAACAGACGAAGAGGCCAAGCTCATTGATGAGTTTCGCAGGGGAGAGATCAATGCCTTGTCGTGGCTGCTCAACAGCTACTCACGGACTTCGAAAATCAAGCAACCGGAGCAACTCTTCACCGAAGTGGATGGCCTGTCTGTTCCCGTAGCTCTCCGGTTCTACGAGCCTGACTACGGCAGACTCTACCTGTTTCATGATCGGATCCGGATTCCTAGCGTTAGCAGTCAGACCTTCGATCTTCGTGCGCAGTTTTTGGACATTAAGGGCTTGCCAGAGGTTCTAGGAAACTACGTGGGTTTGAAGTTTGCTGACGATCGCTTCATTCCGGGTCCGGTTCTTTCTGCAGAAGAGGCGTTTCGCCTTGGATTGAATCCCATTTTTTACCTGGGCCGAACTCAGAGCTATATGAACCGCCCTGAGTTCGTTCGCTACCCGCCCCTGAATGAAATTCCCAATCACCCCGAAGGGCGGCCTCACAAATCGGTCGAGAAGAAAGATCCCCCCGAGTTCATTCGGGCCATGACCACGGAATCTGAAGTTATTGAGGGTTTTCGGGTGGTGTCGCGCCTCTCTCGAAAACAGAAGGGAGTGACCGAAACGGGTCTCAAAGCCATCTGGCGAACCTATGACTTTGGAGTTCCCGATGACAATCGGGAAACGGTGTTGAAAGACCCAAAGAATCCAAAAAATATTTTGTACCGTCCTCTTTGGATTGGCATGAATCGCGGGGGGGATGAACGGGTGCTGCACACCGACTTTGAACATGATGCCGGGGAATGGATTGGAGTTTTGCCAAATGGTCTCCATGTGTATTCCCTCACACAGCCTGTGAGCCGAAAAGTGTCATCTTTTGAGTCAGAGAAAGAGATAACGGCTGCTAATCCGGCGATTGCTCCCTATAAAGATATTGAGGCGGTGACTTCGCCATATCACTGCATGCACTGCCACCGAAACGGACTCATCAAAATTGACAACTATGATCCCGAAGAGCTCATCAACCTGCCACAGTTCACGACTTCTACCGCGCAAAAGGTCTTTGATAGAGATGCCCAGCGGCGGATTCGCGCTGAGTTGTCGTATCTTCTGAAATCGGCCAAGCTGGTGCAAAAGGTGATTCAACGGGACAATAAGGCCTTTCTGAAAGCAAAGAAACAGGCTTTTCCCTATCCAAAGGGCTACCAGCTCAAAGTCGATCTCATGATGCCCTTTTACCTTATGGTAACCAAGCCCGAAGACTATCTAGAGCTGGACGGATCTCCCCTGCAAATTGAGTGAGGAATGCGCTCTACAGGCTGAGCCCTGCGCTCAGGCGCACCACTCGATCTCCCTGAGGATCTTCGCTTTCTGTGGCAAAGCGGCTGAGCAGTTCAGAGAGCTCGGCACTCAGCCGACCAAGGTCTTCGCTGCGAATAGAAAAGCAGGCTGCGTGGAAGAGGGGGTTGGGATCATCAAAGGCTTCTTCTGAAAGACCAATGAGGTGTCTCAGCCCATTTTGGTAGTGCTTTTTAAACAATGATGAAGAGCCGAGATGGCGCATGTTGACCACGGCGGCTGTGGCCACGTAGCGTGTGTTCGTTTGACTGTGAGAGGTCGCCTTGCCAGAGTTGTCAGCCGTTCGCACCATTTGGCAGGCAACCAGTGCTTCCAAAATATCGGAGATCGTTTTCTCGGGCAGTTGGCAGCGGCTCTGGATCGCCGCTAAGGTTGCTCCCTGAGAGTCTCCCAATGCCGCATAAACTCGGGGCCAGTGCATATGCCTGTAGAGTTTCTGTGGATCTCCTTCAGTTTGCAGAGGCCGCGCCGTCATTTTTTCCCGCAGCTTTTGCCAAGCTCCGTTGAGTTGAGCAACGTTCCGCTTGTGGGGGTCGAGATCAGGTTCGCTGCGGTACACCAAAAGCAACAAGAGCTTTGCGCAATCGGAAGGCAGCTTGAGATGGACGAGCAGAGTGTTGAGGCTTCGCGCTGTGATGCGCCTCTGGGAACGGATGATCTCACGAGCTGCGTTTCGAGAAGCCAGACCCATGTCTTTTGAAAGCTGCGCGTAACTGTATTTGGGGCGTCTTTGCTTTTGAAAAGAAACAAGAGCTTCGAGAAACTCTCGGTAGTCTTCTGCTTCGCAAAGAAGTGATTGGATTTTGGACATCTTCGTGTGCCTCCTCAGCAGCTCTCGACAACCTTTATGACACAGTCCGCAGCTGCGCAATGGAAAAACGAAGCCCGAAGAAAAAGACTTAAAAATTTGAAAATGTTGATGAATATCCCTTTAGAAGAAGTCAAAAGTGCACTGAAAAAAGTGCAAAAATGCCTTAAAAAACCTTTGTTTGGAAGAGCTTCTGCTGTTACGTTTCAGGCAACGGCCGGAGAGCTTTCGGCAGTGGTGTGCCTTAGGTAACCCTTTGTAGTTTCTTAATTTTGTTTCTCAGAAAGGAATGAACCATGAAAATTTCTGCTCTTGGTCTTGTCACAAGCATCTTGTTTGCCTCTGCGGCCCTGACGGCTTGTGGCCAATCTCCCCAAAGCAGCCGTGTGATGGACGACTCTGTGCAGCTCGATATCGCCAATGCAGAGGAAGAGGAAACGGAGAGAGCAAAAGAGGCCCTCTTCTCCGTTGAAGATCTCCTGATGCAATACAAGTCGGTGCACAGCTATGGGGTTGGCCTTTGTCGATCGAAATGGGCTTCTCATTTCCTTGGGTTGCCTGTCACAGAAGAGCTCGAGTTTGAACAAATCGGTGTGTCCATTTCTTTCTCCGACGAGGCTGAAATGGCTGACTTTGCTCGTGCCAGCATTATTTTTGGCGGCAAAATACCAACCATCAGCGGCGATGTGCAGGTTTGTGCAGACCTTTCTGACGAGTCACAACCTGAACCTGTGGTGAACAGCAGCAACCAGTGATTCTGAAGCGCCCGAAGCTTCTGTTCGCTCGTGTTCGGTGGTGCCAAGGAACTTGTTGCGGCCCATGGTCTTCTCTGCTAGCTCCCAGACGATGTCGGAGAGGCCTGCAGGGTGTTCTCCTTGAAGTGAGGCACCCGGTGTGGACTACAGAGAAGTGTTGCGTCAAGAGCTTGAGAAGCGCAAGGGAACAAACCCTGGGTATTCGCTACGAGCCTTTGCTCGCGATCTTTCCTTAGCTCCTTCCACTCTTTCAGAGATTCTGAAATGTAAGTCAGGTCTTTCTCAACAAAAGGCCGTTCAGATTGCTCCGAGGCTGCACCTTTCAGCCGCAGAGCAAGATCGTTTTGTGGTGGCGGTCGCTGCGCAGCACGCTCGCACTGAGGTGGAGCGGCGAGGCTCTGCAGCTCGCCTGCGCGAGCTGTCTTCACGTCGGCGTTTCGAAATAATGAAGCTCAATGCCTTTGAGGTGGTGGCCAATTGGCATCACATGGCCCTTTTGGAGCTGTTGCGTTGGAAGGGGAGCGCGCCTCAGGATCGCCGGTGGCTGGCGGCACAGCTGGGAATCACACCTGTTTGCGTGGAAGAGGCCCTGGAGCGTCTGCGCAGTGTGAACTTGGTGAGGAAGGTGCCTGCTGCTGAAGGAGAGGAAGAGCGTTGGGAAGTGACAGACGAACACACCACCACTCTCGACGATGTGCCCAGCCGGGCCGTGCGCAATTGTCACAGGCAGATTCTCGAGCGTGCAATAGCCGCTCTTGAAGGGCAGTCCGTCGAAGAACGAGAGATTTCAAGTTTGGTGATGGCTGTGACCCGGGATCAGATTCCAAAAGCCAAGAGGCTCATTCGGGAGTTCCAAGATCGTTTTTCCCAAGAGCTTCAATTGTCTGCTGACTCTTCTGCCGACGATGTGGTTGCCCTGAGCGTTCAGTTTTTTAGTCTTCTCAATTCTACAAGAAAGGTTTGAACATGAGCACATTGTCGAGAACCGTGGTTGTGTTGTTGCTCGCGCTCATTGCCACAACGGCGCATTCTGATCGACGCATTGGGAATGCGGCCGATGCTATTGAGCTTGCTTTTGACACGGCCTCGAACGAGGCTTCCTATCGCGTGGGGCTCCTCGCGCTGCGACCTGGCTTGTTAGAAGAGCGATCCAATCCCCCCGTTGCTGTGGCTGAGTTCCTTACCCCTGAGGTTCTCCTAGAGCTTTCCAAAGACATCCGAGCGAGCCCCATTCGTTATCTTTCGGAAGAAGACACCCTGGAAAATGAGCAGAACAGCCGGGGAGCTTGTGCCTGGACCAATTTGCCGGAAAGCTACGAACCCAGTCTCGATGTGGTGCGGATCTACAAACACATCTGTGCTCCGTTTGTGGAGCAAGACAATGGTTTTTCCTTTGCCATGAGCACGATGATCCATGAAAGTGTTCACCATTTGCTCCGCCGTTACCCGGAGCACCGGCCTGAAACCTACGAAGAAGAAGAGCGCTTCTGCAATGATGCAGCCCATGCCATCCTCCAAACATTTGATGTTTTGGCCTCTCCAGAAGAAGACCGCTCAGCTCCTCTGCCAAGGAGCTCTGAGACCCCTGAAGCGCGTGGGTTCCACGGGGCCGTTTGGACTGGGAAAACAGGCGACTTGCGAACCAGTGATCGCATGTTTATTTGGGGAGGTTGTCGTGAATCGGCCCAAAGCATCCACGGTTGTGGTCGGTATTTTGGCGATGGGGGCCTTTTTCAGGTCAAGACTCAAGAGTGGACATCGGTAGTGTCCTCTGCCTTGAGGCCGCGCGCGCACCATCACATGCATTGGCTCAACCGAGAGAATCGGCTCCCTGAGTCGAAACAGAACAAGGTTTTGATTTGGGGGGGATGTTCTGGTGGTCAGTCGTGTGGAGACTATCTTAATGACGGTGTCTTGTTGGATCCCTTCACAGGTGAGAGCAGCCGTATCTCCATGGATGGCGCCCCCGTGGGTCGGCTTGGTGCCGCAGCTGTGACGACAAACCAGTATTTTGTGGTTTGGGGCGGAGAAAGGGGTCGCAATACTCAAGGATCATCAACCGAGGTGCTGGGTTCGGGGGCTGTGTACAACATCGCCGACGATCGCTGGAGAAGCATGAAGCCCGTTCCTGGGTCGATTTTGAGCCCGCGCATCAAACACACTGCGGTGTGGACGGGGGAGTCGGAAGATCCCGCAGTTCACAACAAAGTGATTTTCTGGGGAGGCTGTGGTGAAGAGCGTGTTTATTCTTGTCTCCCCACCCATGCTGATGGCGCCATTTACGATATTGACTCCGACACATGGGAAAGGATCCCCCCTCCTCCAGCAGGAGTTCTGGAAGGTCGTTCTTCACACAGCGCACACTGGACAGGAGAGCACATGGTTATCTTTGGGGGGTTGGGAGAGTCGCGGTACCTCAACGACGGCGCCGCCTTCCACCTCAAGTCACGCACCTGGAAATCTCTCTCTGGGAGTGGCTCACTGCCTCGGGCTGGGTTCTTGAGTGCCTGGACAGGGAGCATGCTCTTGGTTGCAGGAGGAGATGAGGCTCCGGGGCGCTTACAGGAACGCGCGGCGCACTTCCGACTGGGCTTGGGAGATCGGCCTTGGCAGCGCGGCTCGTGGCGCACGTCCGCCGGACTGTTTCTGGCCCGTGGCGCAGCTGCGGTGTGGACAGGTTACAGCTGGGTGCTTTGGGGTGGCCAGGTGGGCCCGGTGCGCTTCACAGCAGATGGTACGGAGTATGTTCCTCCGCTGAGGTGAGCGAGAATGGGCTGTGGCCTTCTTCTCAGCTGTTCACTCAGGGGAAACAATCCGCCAGACCTCGACACCAGCGCGCACGCTTATGGGTGTGTTGACTGTCATCAACTCGTCAAAGCTTGGAGACTCTACCACGATGACCCTGTCACCCTGGGTGAAGGGCCGAGAGGTTTTGAGTTCGGTGTAGGGCAAGATGGTTGGGGGTTGAGAAAGCGGGCGGTGTGCTGAACGGAGCAGCACGCCGTCTCTCACGAGGTGGGGAAGTCCAGGAATGAAGCTGAGCCCAGGGCCCCCTGCTGAGTCGGAGCTCTCTCCAACGAGTTGGCGTGAAAACAGATCAAATTTATGAGTGGTGCCTGTTTGGCCCACCACGTGGAGGCTGGCGTTGTCGGGTGCAAAGCTTGCGTTGCCCAGCAACACGCCTCGCTCCTTTGGGTGCAAGCGAGCTTCGGGCTTGAGTGTGCTCAGGTTCACAACGGCCACTCCCAGCG
>JANQPW010000018.1 GCA_028285285.1 Silvanigrellales bacterium | reverse complement strand
GTTGTGGCCAGAGAGACCACAAGCGCTGCACCAATCAGCCGTTTTGAGAGTGCCATTTGACTTCCTTCCAGCGAACATCGCGATTTTTGGTTTGACGGCTTTTAAGCAAGCTCCATGCCACGAATCTTGAGGAAAACGTCAGACTCTCTTTTTTCTTTTTTGTTCCCTTAAAATCAGATAGTGCGGCAGGGAAGTGGTCTGGCACTTGCTGTTCCATGTTTGCACTGTCACCGTGGTTGCACCCACGAACCACTGAATTGGAAAAGAGGTCGAAGAAATGAAAAATCCACGCCATTGGGCACGTCTGTCGGCGGGTGCCGCCATTGCCGCTATTTTTGTATACTACGCCAGCTGCTCTGGTGCGTTGGAGATTGAGTCTGGAAGTGAAATTTTAGCTCCAGTGATGCAACCTCAGCCCGCCGATCGTTCACCCACTTTGGGGTGCAGCACAAGCCACCCGTCAACCACTCGCTCGTGGGTGGACCCTGTCACAGGGCGAAGTGAGTCTAGGGTTTATCGCAGCAGTGCTGCTGTTAACTTTTTCCAAGACGGTTGGGAAAACCGGGTTGCCTCTTCCTATCAATATCTCACAGAAGCCCACACGGGTGAGCCCGCCAGCCGGTTTCGCATTGTGCTCATCAACGTGCGCACGGTGAATGGCGTGGCCCACTACCACTATTATGGGAATGCTCAACCCGGCAACGCCACCCATGTGAACACGGTGCAACCCTGGTCATCGTCGAAGGTCTATGGCATTGCGATGGCCTTCCACCGTATGCGGTTTGAATCCAACAAAGAGATTGGGGCCACCGCAACCATAAATGGCAGCACGCGCATTGATGAAGACATGGATTACCTCAACAATGTGAGCTCCAACAAATTGGCTGGCTTCTACAAAGCTCTGGCCGGAAGGCGTTTGGCCGATGACATGATCCGCACTTGGGTGAGACGGCCAGGCGAAGCCTTTGCAGGCTTCTATGGAGACAACACCTACGGCTCGAATCAAACGTTCACCTTCCGCGCTCCTTCGGGTGCTTCGCAGGATTTCACTCTGCGAAACGATCACTTCACCGGAAACTGGTTGTCACCTCTCACGCTCGCAGAAATGATCAAGCGCTTGGGCGTTGGTTTCAAAGATGCGTCTGGTTTGCCCAAAATGGTGAACTACTCCGCCAACCCTTCGGAATCAGAAATGCGTCAAGCCGACGTGTCTCTCAAACAAGAGGACCTTCGGGTGCTGTTTTATGGAACCAACCGTGGTGGGCTGGGGGGCATGATGTATGATGGCCTGCGCGATATTCCCCATAATCTGGGAGGTTCCGCCACACTCGATCGCAAAACTGGTGGAAAGTGGCGTGCCTTTGGCAAGGGGGGATCGGGCTACAGCGGTTCTCGTGGCAAAGACGAAGAGAGCACGGGGGACTGGGTTTGCTTGCCTGGGGTGAACGGTGGTCAAGGTCTTGAGTTTGCTCTTTATGCTCACATTGAAGGGCCCAACAAAGTGGCTCGGTTGCATGCTGCGATTTCGAGAACAACCAAGGCTCTCTTTCCGGAGTTTTGGAATTCCTCGGGCAACCCCGGAAGCGGAGACTCCTTCGCGGCACAATGCCAGCCGGGCTCAGCAAAACATCAGATTTGCTCTCCATGCCCCATCACCGTTGTG
>JANQPW010000007.1 GCA_028285285.1 Silvanigrellales bacterium | reverse complement strand
GACAACTTTGAGGTTCTGAAAGCGATGGCGCCAAAGAGGGTTCATCAACAAAAGGGAGAGACTCTCGGGGGTGATGATGAGCACGTGAGGTGCGCGGGCGTCGTGTTTCTTCTTTTGTGAAGACGAGGTTTCACCCGTGCGTGAAGCAATTTTCAATTGGGGGCAAAGCTGTGCCGCCGGAACCGTGAGAGCTTCCAGGCTGCTTTTTGCAAGTGCCCGCAATGGGGTGATCCAGAGGCAAAGCAACGACTCCGGGTTCTCCTCAACCCACTTTTCAGTGCACACCCGCTGCAGCACTCCCAGCCACACGGCATGGGTTTTTCCCCGGCCAGTGGGAGCTTGAACGATCCCATTTTTTCCCCGCTCAAGGCTTTGCCAAGCATTTCGCTGGAAGACGTGGGCTTTGAGACCTAGCCGCTGAAGATGAGTGTTGCCCAAATGTTTCAGTGGAAGCGCTCCCCCAATAAGACGATTCGTTGCGCCGTCCTTTTTTTCCCTTGCCCCTTTGGTGTACAACTCCTCCGAAAACGAGAAAAGAGGCAGGGGGTGAATGCTTGAAGATTTATGACACACGAGAAGAGTACTCTGAAAGCGAACTTCTCAGCGGACTCGAGAACCCGATGGAAGTGTTTTTCCAATGGTTTCAAGAAGCAAATGAAAAAGAGGGCAGCACTCCCAACGCCATGACCCTCTCCACTGTTGATGGCCTCGGCCAGCCCTGGAGCCGGATTGTGCTGCTCAAAGACTTTGAGGGTGGTTTGTTCCGGTTCTTCACGAGCGTGGAGAGCACGAAAGGCAGGCAATTAGCGGAAAATCCAAAGGTTTGTCTGCACTTTCATTGGAAATCGCTGTTTCGGCAAGTTCAGATTCTCGGCGACTGCGTGCCCTTGCCTCAAAAGGAAGCTGCAGCCTATTTCCAGACGCGTCCGCGAGAAAGCCAGATCTCGAGTTGGGTGAGCCCTCAGAGCTCTGCTGTTGGCTCACGTTCTGAACTGCTGCAAAGGCGTCAACAGTTTCTGGAAAGCTTAGATGCGGACGAGAAGAGTTCCAAGGAAAAACCATTGCCGGTGCCAAGCCACTGGGGAGGCTATGGCGTCAAGCCCCATCACATTGAGTTTTGGCAAGGAGCGGCCCATCGGTTGCACCACCGCGTGCTTTTCGAGCAGAGCAATGACCAACCCCTGGGTTCTTTTGGGCCTGGAAAAATTCTTGCCCCTTAAGACAAGAGAAAACGCTCTTTTAGAAAGTGACCTCAATTCCGGCAAAGAACTGATACATCAGAATTTCGGCAGCGAGCTCCTTTTCGAGCACTGTCGGGGCAAATGCCGACTCGTCTCTTCCCGAAACTTCAAATGACTTCACCGACACCTTTGATCCGAGGGGGTTCAGGAGCAGGGCACGACCATCAAAAAGAATGAAGTGGAACCAATGGTTGTAGGCATAGGCCAGGGTGAGCTGACCACCCCATGTGAGCAGGGTAGACGAGTAGGAATAGTCCACATCAATGGAAGACGCTGGGTCGGAGATCTGATTGCGAAGGCTTAAAGCCGAACTACCACCCAGAAGAAATGTTGTGATTTTAATGCGTTCCAACACGCTTCGCGG
>JANQPW010000205.1 GCA_028285285.1 Silvanigrellales bacterium | reverse complement strand
AGCGTTGCGCCCACAGCCCCAACTCGCAAACCGGGGGTGTTGCTGCAATCTAGTAGCGCTTGCACTGTGCGAGGGTTCGTCAATTCCACATCGTTGTTGAGAAACAAAACATGGGAAAACGAGCCGCATCCACCCATTTCTGTGAAGGCTTCATTGTTCAAACGAGAATAGTTGAAGGGTATGGGCTTTTGGATCAGAGTGTGCTCGATCTGAGGGCTAGGAGTGGCAGATTGGCGTTCGATCCATGACAGGATCTCGGCTCGGCACTCTGCTGTTGATCCGTTGTCGACCAACGCTGTTGAGGTTTGAACGCCGGTGAGATCCTGAGACTGGAGGCTCTCCAGTGCTTTTTGGGTGAGTTCCCAACGGTTTCGAAACGGCACGATCACGAGAAGCTTATGGGTTTCCTCGGTCATCTTCCCGGGCTCCCCTGGCTCACCAGCTCTTTCCAAGTTCTTCGACTTGAATTGTTGCTCGAGGGGTTCAAAGAGGTCGCACACCAGAACAGTGGGATCCCCCAGCAGCCGCGGGTGGCGCAGCACGGTGAGACTTCGCAGGATCAGCCGCACGAAGGCAAAGAACACCTTGCACAAAAAGAGGTGAGTCGTCACAGCGTTTCCCTTCAGTATTGTTTCTGAATGGGAATTTTGGGCTCGTTGCTCATGTCATACGCCGAAAAAAGGAGCAAGAGCAGCACACCGATGAGCACGGGAAGGGCGGAAAGCATGATCGTTCCCGTGGGTGTTACAGTGCTTCGCGAAGCGTTGTCGATCCAAACCAGAAGTCCGAAGACTGCCCCACAAACCGAAAAGAGAACTCCGAGCACAAGCGACAACGATGAGATCGCAAAGTCGCGCAGAAAATAGGTGTAGGAAATCCGCTTTAAGATGCACTTGAGGTGCTTCCAGGCGAACTCGTGGGTGATCTTGTGAATTTGCAGCCCGGAGACCTCATCTCCGTACACTGACTCCATGGGCACATCGACAACTTTTGCCCTCACTGTGCCCAGGCGAAACAAGAGGTCAGATTCAAAAAAATAGCGCTTTGCAATTTTTTGAGTGGGCAACAGTGAAAATGCTGTTCTGTGCAGGGCCACAAATCCGTTGGTGGGGTCCATCACCGACCAGTAGCCGGAAGAGAGCTTTGTTAAAAACGAGAGGCCCATGTTGCCAAAGATGCGAATGGCCGGCATTTGCCGCAAGCTGTCGAGATCGAAAAAACGATTTCCTTTTGAGTAGTCGGCATACCCCGAGACGATGGGTTGAATGAGGCCTGGGATCAACTCGGGGCGCATCTGCCCATCGCCATCAACCTTGACAGCGATGTCGGCCCCCTCTTCAAAGGCTGTTTTCATTCCTGTGAGGGTTGCTCCCCCCACGCCGAGATTTTCTTGGTGGTGAAGAACCCTGATGCGATCTCCCAAATTGAGCTTTTCCACAAACTCACCGGAGTTTTCGGGGCACTTGTCATCCACAACGTACACAACATCTACGATCTCAGGAATGCTCTTGAGAACACCTTCGATGTGTTTGGTGACCTTATAAGAGGGAATGACAACAGCAACCTTGTAAGACACGGGGGTTGTGCGAGAGATCATGGGCTCCTCAGATTTCGATGAGTTGTGCTGCTGAGTCATAGTCTAATGGACTTCGGTTGCCAAGTATATCTGCTTGTCTTGACTCTGCTTCTCTCTAGCGCGAACCTCTACTTCGGATTTTCTCTAAAAATCCGAAGTAGAGGTTCGTCATTTATAAAATGACACCTTAACATACTAAAAATACTGAAATCAATGAGCCTTTTAGGTCGAAGAGCTCTAAACAATTCCTCCTCACCAGTTCGAGCGCCCGCAAACTGAAAAGGCAGGGTGTGAACCTCTTGGGCGGCCGAGCTGCGCAGTCCACCTTGCACCCGCTGCTTCTCTCTGAGTTGGAAAGCAGGGACTTTGCTGACGCCGTGCAATGGGGAACCCTCCCTAGCGTGGTGATCCAATCTAACAACGAGGAAAAGGAAGTCGACAGCCAAGCCAAAACCGATTCATAGCAAAGGTCTCTTGGCTTTTGGGGAGGAGTTCCCAAATTGCCGCAAGATCCTGCTGTGCACCGTTCAGTTCCCGCAGGAAGCGGAAGGCGGTGTTGAGATCAAAAATGTGGGTGATTTTTTGCACTCGGGGTGGGGACTCGGTAGGATTGCCCGGAAGAGAGAACTTCCGGCCGCCGCTCAGCCATTCAATCCACAACGTAAGAAAAAGATGAGTTGAGCACGATCAGAACATCTGATGTGGAGTCCAACTCTTCGAACCCATTGTATTCATCATCGGAGATGGCAAAGGTTGTGGTGGTTTCATTTTTGTCGCGAAGCACAAACACACCCGTTTCAAAGGTGTAGTTCGATCCGGTTCCATTCTCTGAAATGGCGTACTGAATGGGAAAGGTGAGTCTGTCTGATGGCAGAAACTCGGTTGGGAGCGCAGTGTCAAATTCGATGGCGCTGTCGTCAGCATCAGTGGCTCCACTGATAGAGCCCGTTCCGAGGGTCAAAGTGACCATTCTTCCCACTTTCACCGCCTTCACACTCACGGTTTGTGCTGTTGTGAACAAACTTGTGGTGTCGGTGGTGAACTCAGTCACTTTGTAGGAGTCAAGAGCGTCTGCTCCCATGGCTGTTGAAAACTTCACTCCTTCTTCAGCGATGATAGGTGCGTTGGAAATCAACCCCTCGGGAAAAATTGCTTCGTTGTCGAGGAAGTAAGGGCTTTCTTCCATTTGTTGAGCAAAAGCTGTTGATGAAGCACAAAGCACTAGCGAAGCCATCCAAAAATTCTTCATATCACCACCTTTTCAATTGAGTTTCGTTGACTGTCCGTTGGTCAACGCGTCGATCTTTGCAAAGAAAAAAGAAAGGGCAAGATCGGCTTCCCACAAGCACAGAATTCTCACAACTTTGTTTCTTTTTGCAGGGACGTTCTCATTTCCTCAGGCGCTTCCACCCGCTTGAGAAGAATCTCAAGAGCGCGTGCTGAGACTTGAATCTCAATGAGGGCACACACCAGGGAAAGAAACAGCACAACCAGAGCTGTGCCAAAAATGAACTCGGCGGTTTTGATTTGTTCGTTGAAAAGAAGAAACATGCTTAAAACGCAGAGAAGGAAAGAGAGCACGCCCAAGCCCTCCATGCACTGGATCAAGATGATGCGTTTGCGAATGCTGCGAATCTGCTCATAGACCATGCGGCTTTTCCCTTTGGAGTATTCGCTCTCCAAGTTTCTCACCAGGCTAGCCAGTGCCAAGAAACGGGCGTTGTAGGCAAGGAAAAGAAGGGAGATAGCGGGAAAGAGCAGAGCAGGTGTTGTGAGTTCCATTTGCCGCTAAATCCCCATGCAGTTTTCTTGTCGATAGAAAAGTGAGCTTTCGTTGCGATCGAGGAGCCCTGGCGCCAAACCACTCAAACGCAACCGAGAAAAACCTTTTGAGAGTAAAAAATCAATGCCCTCTTGGTAGCGGCCGCGATCGCTGTTGTCGAGAATGATCACCCCGTCTTGCGACAGATGAGGCACAGCCGTTTTGAGGCAATTCACACGTTCGCGGCCGTCAACCACAATCACCTCGAAGAGCTCGTTTTGCTTTTCAATGCAGCGAAAGTAGTTGGGGTTTTCTGCGCCGGACCCCTTCGCCGCCAGCTCTTCGTGATAGAGAGTTGTGTTCGCCGGCATGTGCTGCCGGGTGTGCTCATACCAAGATCGATCGTGCTCCACAGAAACCACCTTTTCCACTCGGCTGGCCCACCAAAGGCTCGAACTGCCCGAGCCGTACTCAAAAACCCTCCAGTGCTTTTTCACTCTCTCGCTGAGCAATTCAATCATGGGGTAGGTGAGCCAGGGCAGGGGTTGCCCCGCGGCGTCTGTGCTTTGGTTGCGCAAACCACTCTGGAGCCATCCGCTCTCGCGCAGGTAGCCTTTCGGTATGAGGAGTTTCAGCAGGCTGTAGTAGCAAAACTTCAAAAGTCTTCGTGGGGAGAGCATGTGTTCTTTCTTTCTACTTTGTTGTCCACAGTTCTTCAATAAAAGTCTTCCAGTGAACATTTCGAATTCCGGGGCAAACTTCTCTGTTGTGTGGGTCGCGGCTCACAACGCAGTAGTCGCGGAAGAGGCCTTCCTCTTGCAGTGCAAGGAGTCCTCTCACATGACGCTTTGAAACGCTTTCGGTGGATTTCACTTCGAGTGCCAAGTCACTCCCGATGAGAAGGTCAACCTCCTGTTGGTTGACCGATCTCCAGAAACTCAATTTGCGGTCGTCATCTTTATAGGAAATGCATGCCCGGACCTCGCACACGATAAAGTGTTCAAAGGCATCCCCAAAGGCCTTCGAATTTGTTTCGAAGTGGAGCTGGCCCTTGAGGGCGTTGGCCACACCCACGTCAAAAAGATAGTGCTTTGAGCGGGTGATTGCCTTTCTTTTCTTTGTTTTTCGAAAGGCGGGAAGGTGAAACCCAATGAGCGTGTCTTCGAGTATCTCGATATAGTTCTTCACGGTATTGGGGCTCACTCTGCAGTCGGAGGCAAAGTGCTGGAGGTTGATTTCACATCCGTTGGAGAGGCCCATGGCGTCGAGAAAGAGGGCAAATGATTCTGTGTTCCTCGTGAGAGCTTCTGCTTTGATCTCCTCTCGAAGATAGAGAGAGAGGTAGCTCTTCAGTTCTTTTTCGAATGAACCGCTCAAGTAAACCCCAGGAAGACCTCCGCGTTGGAGATATCTTTCAAGCTCGAAGTCAGGAATTTCCACAGAGAGCAGGGGAAAGAGAGAAGCCCACCAAGCCCGACCTGCGAGGAGGTTCGCCGATCCATGCCTCAATTTCCTGGCGCTGCTTCCTGTGAGCACAAACCTTCGCCCATCTTTCTCGATGAGACGGTGAACTTCATCAAGAAGGAAAGGGATCTTCTGAATCTCGTCAATGACCGTGATCTTTGTGGCTGGAACAGATTCGAGAAGTTTCGGGTCTTTGAGCAACGAGCGAAACACGTCGCGTTCCAGCAGATCAAAAGTGACCTTTTCGAGCTCAGGGAGCTGGCGTTTCAACAGGGTTGCTTTGCCGGTTGCTCTTGGTCCAAACAGAAAGTGCGACTTGAGTTTGAGCTTTTCTGCAATATTGAGCTTTCGGTCGTACATAAAATCCCCATTTATCAGGGGTCTAGAAGGAAGGTGTGAGGACTCAGATCCAACCGTCTGCAACTATGTTGCATAAAAAATCGATAATCTGCAACTCAGTTGCGGATTATCGACTTATCTTGAGAGTCAACCCGGGGCGTTTTGCGCCAAGATATCCCGCACTGTCAGCTCCACAAGCTCCTGCCACTGGGGCAGTCGGATCTGAAAGGTGTGTTGGAGCAGGGTGTTGTCGAGCACGGAGTAAGCGGGTCGCTTGGCAGGTGTTGGGTACTCAGCGGTGGTGATGGCCTTGCAGTTTTTGAGCTTGAAGCGCCCTTCACCGCCCTCTTGCTGGGCCAATTGCCGCTGCGCCTCATCAAACAGGGCCTGGGCGAAATCATGCCAAGAACACTGTCCGGAAGAAACGAGATGAAAGGTTCCCTGGAAAGCTCCCTTCTCTTTTGCGCCCAGCCATTTCTGAAGAGCAAAGGCTGTTGTTGCCGCAATGGTTTTGGCATGAGTGGGGCAGC
>JANQPW010000122.1 GCA_028285285.1 Silvanigrellales bacterium | reverse complement strand
CTCATCGACAAACCACACAACATGTACCTGCAAATTGCCCTAGCCGGTGGTGTGCTTTCTCTGCTGTTCTTCACGGTGATTCTCACAATGGTGGTCTTCGCCGGCACCTGGCACGCATGGCAATTGAAACTCCACTCACGGCTGTTTGCGGCAAACGCCCCAAAGCATGCCTTCAGCACGATCTGGTTTCTCACCGCGGGAGTGATGGGCTACCTGGTGTGCGGCCTGGCCAACGACAGTTCCATTTTTGTGGCACCCGTGTTTTGGGCGGTGTGTGGAACCATTCTGGGATGTGCCAGAGCAGCACCCAACTTCGGCAGGCCAAAGCGCTCATTCAACACCAGAGACACGACGGTTATTGGATAGGTTCTCACTCGACTGCCTTTCCTTGCATGCTCAGCTTAAACTTTTTCGGGAAGTTCTTGTACTGATCCAACTCCTCCGAACTCTCCCACGGCAATGACCAGGGGGTGTGGAGCAATAGCTGAGCCGGCGACGCTTGCAGACTGAAGAGGTACGTTCCTTTACTGTGATCCATCTTGGCAAAATAGTCCGCCGACAGGTTGAAGCCAAAGCCCGCAAACACACCAATGAGAAGCAACGGCCCCACTGCAAATCTCAATCTTGGCACCGCAGGCAAGCCCCGGAATTGAGGCAGCCTCTCAAATAGCTGACTGCTGTGAAAGCCTATGAGAATCACGATGGCAATGTCTAGAAAGGCCAGCAACGGCCCCTTCACTGCACCTTGGTAGGGAACGACGTAAACCACCGCAGCCAAACTCGTGAGGTTCACGTAGTACCAAACCACCGATTGTGTTGTGAGGCGAAAACCAAAGCTTGCCAAAGCCAGGGGCGCAACCAAATAAAACGTCATGAGGTGAGCCCAAATGGGCCACCATTCATTGGTGAGGTTGAAGACCACAAGCAGCCATAGAAAATTGGAGCACAACAAAACCAAGAACTTCTTTTCCTTCCACCATTGGATCAACCGCAAGGAAACCAGAGCAGCCAAAGCCACGCTGGCTGCGTGAAACAGCCAGTGAGCCTCTGTGCGAAGATTGTCGTAGGCATTCCACCAGCGAAGGCCCGACAGCTTGAGATCCCAATTCAAGTCGAGCAGACCAATCCACTTGAATGCAAACAGGAGATGAGCCCACCCACCCACGGGATCCCACAAGTAGAACCAATTCGCATGGGTGCTGTTTTCATCAAAAACTTTGCCGGTGAGAATAAAGGTCAACAAACAAGCTACAGAAAGGCTGAAGATCAGCACCAGTGCCACGGCATGGGTCTTCAAAAACCGCAGGAGGTTGAACCTGAGCAAAAACCAAACGAACCAAACCAACCCCAGCATGACCCCAAAGAAAATCGTTCTGGCATCGCAGAGCGCCACTACGGAAACACCACAAAAGGCCAACCAGGGGCGCTTTCGTAAAAAGGAGTAAAACACCATCACGAGCCCTGGAAACATGAGCACTCCATTGCCAACAGAGTTTGACGAAATGTAGTCGCCGGCAAAGCTCAAGAGGAAGAACATCGCTGTTGCAAAAGCCAGCGTCCAGCCGATGTGGGTTTCGTAGCTCCGACGCCGGGTTGTCATTGTCATCTGGAAACGCAACGAAAGCTCAGCGAAAACCCCCACGCACAAGACCAGAAGCGCGCTCTTCGCGTGAAGGTAGTTCATCAGGTTTGCCGGAACCCAGGCGCGAATGGCAGCCACAACGCCCGGCGTAAAGAACTGGTACTTGTGATACAGGCGGGGAGCTTTGTCTCGCTCCATAAGCCGGTGAGAATAGTCGGCAAGGAGCATTTCCGTCGATTGCTCTGAATAGTAGTGATAATGCCAATTGTAGGGCAGCGCGGGCGAAGCACTCGACAAATCAAAATACATATTAAACGGGAAGAAATAGATCGCCGCTAGACCCACCACACCCGTGAGAAGCTGTTGTTCGCTGCCCCAAACTTTCAGCCCTTTCCAATAACGAAACAGAGCTTTTCGCCGGTAGAGGGCAATGCGCACAAGAAGAAAGAACACAAGCGCCATAGACAGGGGGCGAATGAGCTGGGGGTTCAAAACAGCCAGGCTGGCGTTGGCGGCGCCAATGAGCAAAAGACCAACAAGAACTGAACAAAAAAAGTACCTGACCTTCAGCATCTGACCCAGCTCTGCAAAAATGAGCATGGTGCAGAGAACGATCAAAAAAGAAAAAATCAAACTCAACTCCTCACTACAACAACAGCAAGCCCTATTGTGACACAAGCACGTTGCTTGACAAGAAGGAGCCCCCTAAGCTAGCGTCTGCGAAACTTTATTCACGCCAAAAAGCATGAACAAACCGACCCGAGGTGAAGCGTTGCGAATACTCCCAGCCACGTACTTCTCACAGGCCACAAGTGCAAAAATGCAGAACGTTGGAAATGCTCAAGCCGCCAGAGAGCACTATCTTGAGCACCGGCCGAGCAATCTACATTTTCTTCTCAAAAAGCGGTATGAGTGGATGAACGCGTTCATTCGCCCTGAAGACGAAGCCATTGAGTTTGGCAGTGGTCCCGGCTTTTCAGCCCAGTTCATTCAATCCAAAAACTTCAAAATGACAGATGTGGAGAAGTACCCCTGGGTGCAGGCTCGGGTCGACGCCCTCAATTCAGGCTACCCCGACGAAAGCTTTGACGTGGTGGTCGCCTGCAACATGATCCACCACTTGGCCAGTCCGGTCACCTTCATTCAGGAGATCTACCGGCTGCTTCGCCCTGGTGGGCGTATGGTCATTCAAGATGTGCACACCTCTTTCATGATGAAAGTGATGATGTTGCTCATGAAGCACGAAGGTTGGTCGTATCAAATTCAAGTCTTCGACCCCAGCCTTGTGGCCAATGATCCGAAAGACCCATGGTCGGCCAATTGCGCCATACCCGAGCTCCTCTTCGAAGACCACCAGAAGTTTGAGGAGAACTTCCCCGGCTTTTCTGTCATTCATGACCGCTTCTGCGAAGCGTTTATTTTTCCGCTATCCGGTGGCGTCATTGCCAAGAAGAAGCTGTTTCCCAACCTTCCCTACGGAATGCTCCGGTTGATCGACCGATTTGATGACCTCCTCACAAGGGCGTTTCCAGACACCTTCGCGCTGGGAAGGCAGGTGGTGCTGAAAAAAGGCTCCGTTTAGGAAACAAGGGTGGGTATGCAGTTTATCAAACACAGGGTGAACCAAATCGCACAGCTCCGCTCTGTCGACAAACGGTGGGGAGTTGAGATAGACCTGCGTGCCGACAGCCGTCGTGAGGGAGAGCTTGTTCTGCAGCATGACCCCTGGAAACAGGGTGATGATTTTTCCATCTGGCTGCAAGAGTTTTCAAAGCGGGGCATCAACGGCCCCGTGGTGCTCAACGTTAAAGAAGATGGCCTTGAAGATCGCATCATTGAGCTCTGCAAAGGTGCTGGTGTTCAGAACTACTTTTTTCTCGACACACAGCTGCCCACCCTGGTGAAGAGACACTTCACAAAAGGAGAAACCCACTTTTGCGCGCGAAACTCTCTCTTCGAACCCCTCGATCACTGCCAGAAGATGGCGCCCTTGTGTGATTGGGTGTGGGTTGATTTTTTGCGAGGCCGCGTGCCCCCCGAAGAAGAAGTGACCGAGCTTCAAAAAAGTTTTCGCGTGTGTTTGGTTTCTCCAGAGCTCGTCACTGGAAAGTTCGTGCACAGCGCTGAGTTCATCAAACTCGGCCAAAAAGCAGATGCGATTTGTACGAAAGACCCTGATTTATGGCAAAGCTTGCTCTGAAACTTAGCCTGGAAAAGTGTCCAGGCTCCCTACAACCCTATCTATGGAAGAAAACATGAGTGCAAAGCAACAAGTTCTCGAAAGCATTCTCGATCGACGATCTCAGGCACCAGAACGAGTCACCATTGTGGGCATTGATGGCCCAACAGCCTCAGGCAAGACTTATTTTGCGAAGTGGCTTCAGCAAGCACTCCACGATCAGAAAATCCGCTGTGAGATCTATCAGCTCGACTGGCTTCTCACGAGCAGACCTTTCCGCGAAGAAGACGTTAAGCGACTGAACACCAGCAAAGAGAATTTTCCCTTCGAAGGCGAACTCCACATGCGCTTGGAGCTGGCACGGGAATTCCTGCAAACAGTCCAGCAATTCCAAGAGCGCCCAGCTGCCGAAACAGCGGCCACAAAAGTGGTCCAGCTGGAAAACCTCTACAATCGAGAGGGTGGCGGCACCACAGACGGCACTGCAGAAATCGCCCTAGCGGCAGGCAGCGTCGTGATCTTGGAAGGCCATTACACCCTGCGCAACGATCTGTCAGAGCTCATCGACTTGCAGGTGTGCATGCTTGCCAACAAAGACGTGCTCGTGCAGCGCAAAGTCGATCGCGTGAAAGGCTACCGTTCACCCGACGCCGCAGTGAACTACTTTGACTGCGTGGATGGCCCCAGCTTTGAGCACCACTTTTCCCGCTTTCGCGACAACGGCGCTTTCATGATCGACAACAGCGATTATGAAAAACCCTCAGTGCTCGACCGCACCCAAACCACAGCCTGGCACCAGAGATTTCGCCAAGAGTGTGGCATCACTCTGGGGGCAGACAGCACCCCAACGCAGTGGGATGAACCCGGCTTGATCCGACAAGTCTTTTCCGAGTCAAAGACCATTCCTCAGGAATTCTACGACTTTCAGCTCGAAGTCGTACGGTTGGCCCATGAACTCGATGGGGCCATTGCCAAGATGTCGAGAACAGCCGTGGACGAACAAAGCCAAGACTTCAGGAGCTATCTCGACAAGGGCCTGGCACGCATCAACGAGCAGTTCGGCGAGGCCGGATCGGTTCAGCTGGTGTATGCCGACCATTTGCACAACATCTACTACCGCAAAATGCCCATTTGCACCGCCGTTCAGGCCAGGTGGAAGAACAACCCCAACCTCGATGCCACGGTGTTTTTCACCTTTTCTTTTGCGAGCCTGAAGGTGGCGTACTTTTGGGCCGGCGGGTGTCGCCACTTCCTCAACCAGCGCATGTTGGGCCAGATCGACAGCGAAGATCAGCGCAGCTTCGTTGAACAGCTTGCCGAAGGGGCCAGAACCCAAGACAAAATCAAAGTCACGTTGCCCACCGACTACACCTTCCCCTCCTTTCTCGCAAAGTTCCAAGACAGAATTGAAAAGGTCTACACAGGTAAGGAGCTGCAGAATGTTTCTCCCGTGTCGCTGCTTCTCGATCAAACCCTGCGAAACGGGGTTTGGATCCAACGCCTGACCTACCACTGGCAAATTGATCACTTCGCGCATTTGCTCAACCAAAGTGGCATTCACTCCCTTCACGTTGGCAACTATCTCATCGCCGTTCACAGCCAAGATTCTGAACTGCTTCAGGAGTTTCAGCAGTTTGTGGCGCAATGGCGCCCCAAAGTTTCCTTTGCCGAACGCATGCAGCAGGGCTGGCAGCAGTGCGACGAGTTGGTGGCTGCAGAGACCCAGAGGGTCAAGCAGACCTTTGCCGAGCAAGCCAAGAACCTCAAGCTCATGGACGGCCAGGTTTTCGGCAACTGTGTGTCTCATGGAAAAACAGCTCAGGCTGTGCAAGACGAGCTCAGCCAACTTCTGAACTCACCCGAGCGTTTGGTGCGCAAGAAAACGGTGCACTTCATTGAAGAGCATTTTCCAGCTCTCCAGCTGCGAACCCAAAATCTTTGGGAAAACATTCCAGAAGGCAGCAAACAGACCATCACGCTCAAAGAGCTGATGTCTCTCAGCCCCACTATTCTGGCAGAAGTTCACCTGTGGTCAGCCCTTCGGGGTGATTGCAAATCGGTGCTCGGAGCCAACGTGTATGACATTCGGCCTGAGTCGATTGATTGCTATGCGTTCCTCAAAGCGGCGTGTGAGCTGAGTGCCCCCATCGTTCTTCAGTCTTCTATGAACGCCGTGGGGCAAAAAGAGGAGCATGAAGGGGGTGTCGCTTGGGGTTACCTCCACCCCAGCAATGGTTGCGTTGACTTTGCCCAGGCTGCCCTGCAAGCCGCGCGCAACCTTCTGTTGACAACCGGAACACGACCGGGACTCTTTGGCGTGGGCATGGACCACATCACGTCGGGGCATGACAAGCCCTCGGGTCGGGCCAAAAGGCTCCTCAACCAAGCCATTCGGGAAGGAAGGATCACCCACTTGGTGCTCGACGCCTCCGACCTTTTCAACATGGAAACCCCCGACAAAGCCCTCATGCGAAAGACCTTCCGTGAAATGGCGCAGTGGGTGGTTTCACTGTTTGAAAATGTGAACGAGAGCTACCTCAAAGATTTCGAAGTGTGCATCAGCGAGCTCAACTACATTGGTGGCAGCAAAACCATGATTCTGCCCGACGAAGACGATGTGGAGGTCTTTGTTGAAGAGTACCAAAACGCTCTCATTGAGGCCGGGTTTGGCGCTCACCTTTCACGCCCCCACCTCTTCATTCCCAACTTGGGAACGGTTCATCATGGTGCCGACGACGAGCAGCCTTGGGTTGAAAAGTCTGGAGATCTCAAAGATCGCATCAAGTCGGCCGGCTTTGTGTCTGCCGTGCTTCACGGCACAAGCAACAGCCACTGGGAAACACTTTCAAAGGCCAGCGTGGGCTGCCACAAAATCAACGTTGCGGGCGACTTCTTAGTCACACTTGTTCATGGCCTCCCCGAAGAGCTCACTCGCGCTGTTTTGCGCAGTGAAATTGAGCCGAAGAAACAAATCGCAAGCATTCGTGATCGCATGAACAGCCTCACTCCAGTACAAAGCGAGCGGCTCAGCCACACCCTCACATCGAAGTGCGTTGAGATTTTGCAGTCTGTGAACACAACACGGCTGACACCCCTCGACACGGCCTACTTCCACTACCCCGATTTTGTGCTGGAAGACCGAGTGGTTCAGGAGATTTTGGCCGCCATACGCGGACAGGTCGAAGAAATCCGCGTGACTGACAACCGCGAACCCCTCGACAAGCGCACGAAAAAGACCTTCGCTGCCTCAATGATCGAGGTGCCCATCAACGAATTCCAATCGGGAGACCTGCTGGAGAACATTCATCAGGCTGGCGTTCGGTTTTTTCACATCGATGTGGGCGATGGCGAGCTCATTCCTCGAAAATTCTCAGGGCTTGAAAAGATCGAGTTCCTCAAACAGCATTTTCCCGATGTGGCGACCCATGTTCATTTCATGGCCCACAGCCCACACATTCCCGGCTCCACCGGGCGTTCACTCATTGATGAGTATGCCGAGGCGGGTGCAGACGCCATGGCCGTTCATCGGCGTGCCTTCCACAATGAGAACGAGTTGAGGGCCGCTCTGCTCAACATTCAAAGCAAGGGCGTTCGACCGGGAATTTTGGTTGAGACCCATGAATCCATCGACGATGAGCTCAAGCAGATCATTGCCGAACTCAAGCTGGATTGGATCATCGTCATGGGCGTGCCCATTGGCTTCGGTGGACAGCTCTTCCAAAACTCTTCGCTTTTGACCATTGCCAGCCTGTATGAGTTTGGGCGCACCCTGGGCCGTGACTTTCTCATTGAAGTCGATGGTGGCTTGAACACCGACAACATCTCACTTTGTGAAAAGGCAGGAGCCCAACTCTTTGCCGGTTGGTCCATTGTGAAAGACACAGAACCGAAAAAGGTCCGCGAGAAGATCCAGCATGTTCAGTCTCTGATTGAAGGAGCACCCCTTTGAGCCTTGCCAAACAAGCGGATCCTGTCTTGATTTTGCCCATGGCAGGAACGGGAAATCGGTTTAAAGAAGCTGGGTACGAAACTCTCAAGCCCTTTATTGAGATTTTTGACGGAGAGCCTCAGGCCAAAATGATCGACTTTGCCGTGAAGCCCTTCCCAGATGAAATGCAAAAGTTTCTGCTGGTTGACGAGAACAATCTCTCGGCAGACCAGCTACAGGTTCTGCGGGAATTTCCAAACACGGAAGTGATCAACGTTGGCTTCCACAAAAATGGTCCTGCCTACTCCATTTATCTGGCTCGTGAGCAACTGCCCAGTGCGCCTTACGTGGTGACCTACTGTGATATTTTTTGGGAATGGGACTACGAGCAGTTCTCCCAACACTTTGAACGCGACGCACTCATTCTCACCCACTATGGCTTTCACCCCCACCTCTTCCAAAACAACTTCTCCGCATTTTGCCGCGTTGATGAGGCCACAGGGCGTGTGACAGAAGTGAAAGAAAAGAGCTCCTTCACCGACAATTGGATGGAAGAGCCCGTTTCCGTTGGCTGCTTTTATGTGAAAGACAGCGAGGGTTTCAAAAAGATTCTTTCACAACAAATTGAAAATCAGGAGCGTGTCGCAGGAGAGTTCTACCCCAGCGAGAGCTTCAATTATTTGATCAACCGCAATCTCGATGTCTTTGAGTTTCAGGTGCCGTTTTACGTGCACTGGGGAACGCCTGAAGTGTATGGAGATGTGCGACACAACGTGAGAAAGCAGCGGCAGGGTCAGCCCGAAACAGTGGTGGACAGCGCAAATATCGTTGTGATGGGCGGTCAGGGCAAACGCATGACGTCTCGTTCCAAACTGCCGAAAGCGCTCATCCCCGTTCCCCCTGGGAACCAACCCATGTTTCAGCGCTCTATTGATTTCTTCAACTGTCAGAAAAACATCATCATCACCACCGAGGCGGTTGCCCAACAGCTCGACAAAGAACTTCGGCATCAGGTGGTTTGCCTACCAAAGCAAACCGCGTCTCAGTTCGACTCCATTGCTGAGGCCGCCAACATCTTCCGAGAGTCGCAGCGTTTCTTTCTCACGAGCTGTGATGCCTTTGGCGTGTTTGACAACGAACAATTCGCACAGCTCATTGCCGATGAAGAAAACGACGCGGTCGTGTTTGGTTTTGAGCCCACACACCTGCAAAAGAAACAGTCTTCGGCCTATTCCAGCATCAGTTTCCAAGGAACTGCCGTTCAGGAAATCCACATCAAAAAATGCCCGCAACACGCCTTGGGCTTGGCTGGCTTTTTTTGGTTCAAAGACGGCTCATCATTTGCAGAACTCTCCCGCATTCCTCAAAGCACAGAAAATGAAATGTGTGCCGATCACATCGTGCAGCACATGGTGCGTGAGGGAAAACGCGTCAGGGTTCTCCCATTGGATTTTTATTATCACCTGGGCACCCCCGAGGAGCTTGAAGAGCACATCTTTTGGCAGCGGAACAATGCGTTTTTGCTGACACCCACGCAAAAGAGGTAAGTGAAGATGACAGCACCCGATCTCTCAATTGTTGTGCCGTGTTACAACGAGCGAGAGAACATTCCCCTTCTCTGCCGCGATTTCACAGCAAAGTACCCTGAATCAAACGCTGTTGCTGTGGAGCTGATCATCGTCGACAATGGCTCCAGCGATGGCTCAGCTGAGATCATCTCCAACTGCATGGCGGAAGACAAGCGCATCCGGAGTGTTCGCGTTGAGGTGAACCAAGGCTACGGCTACGGTTTGACACAGGGGTTGAATGCCGCCAAAGGAAAATTTGTGGGCTGGACCCACGGCGACATGCAAACCGACATTGGTGATTTGGGCAAAGCGTACAAAGCCGCCACCCAGGCCAAGAACCCGCGCCAGGTTTTCGTGAAGGGTTTTCGAAAAAACCGCGAGTTCTCAAAGCTCATCATTGCCAAGTGCATGGCCATGATCGTTTCTCTGATTTGGCGCGGCCGGTACCAAGACATCAATGCTCAGCCCAACCTCTTTGAACGGAGCTCTTTCGATGACTGGGGCCAGGCCCCCAAAGACGCCGCCATTGAACTGTTTGCCTACTACCGGGCCGTTCACTCCGGCTTCAATGTGATCCGTATTCCTGTAGAGATGCCGGAGCGCCTTCATGGACAATCTAAGATGAACCGCACCCTGGCCGACAAGTGGAAACAAGCTGTGTCAACCATACGCAATTGTCTCAAGATCAAAAGAGAGTTTCGAAAAGCGGGCCGCAGCCCTGTTTAGCCTTCAAAAGTGGAAGCCTAAACTTCTCGAAAGTTTGGGTGCGTTCCATAAACTTGGCCCTGGAAGCCCCAGGTGTTTTTCAAATCACGCACAATTTCTGGCTCGTGCAGCGAGGCCAAAACCAGCACCGCATCGACCTCTTTGAGGATCTCTCGGGAAGGGCTCTTGATGGGAATGTCAGTTCCCGGCAAGTACTTTCCGAGCTTGTAGGGGTTCATGTCGAGCGAAAAGCGGCACCCTTTTCTGAGGCCATCCGCCAGCGCCAAGGTTGAAACTGCATGTGCGCCGGCGCCATAAATGGCGAAGTTGTTCCGGCCAGAAAAATGCCGCTCCAAGTTCTGTCGGTAACCCTCCACCTCGGCACCCAAGCGACCCACGTCGGGGAGGTGCGACTTTTCAGGCGACCAGGGCTTTGGCTGCTCGCACTTTTTCAAAAGCAACCCCATGTGCTGCCCTCCCACCAGTGTGGTGAATTTCTCAACCTGAAAACCATGGCGCGTGAGCGCTCCTGCAAGAACCTCAGGCGTGAAGTAGTTCACATGCTCATAAAAGAAGTCGAAGATTCTCGACTTTTCAAAAATATCGGAGGCATTGGGAACCTCAATGTAGAGAAAGCTGCCCTTTGCAGCGGCACGGCCCAACATGGTGAGCATGCCCTCCAGATCGGGAATATGCTCAAGAACGTGACGCATCACCAGCAAATCGTAGTCAGCGTATGTCTCCGGAATCAACTCATCGTTGAAAAAGTCGTTGATGAAATCGATCGGGGCGGTCTCTGGCTTTGAAAAGGCATTTGAAGGCTCAAAAGCCAAAACTCTTTTCGTGCCCTGCTCGAGCATAAGCTGAGAAAGAAAGAAGTTGGAAGCCCCCACTTCCACAACTTTCGGGTAATGCCGATCGCGAAAACCAATGGCATCTTGAAGAATGTCATGAAGCCTTTGAATGGTTGCCTTCGACGTGGGAATGCTGCCAGCAAAGTCATTCTCATAGATGAGTGAAATCAGTTGGCTGTCAAAACCCCTGTTGTAGATGTGCCCACACTGGTTGCACTTCACAATGTTGAGGTTCCCCTTCGGAGCCACCTTGCCCTTCTCCGACAAAGGTGTGGCGCAAACCGGCACCTGGTTGACCTCAAACACAGCCTGATTTTCGCTGCACCCACACAACCCACAAGCTTCAATCATGTCATTTCCCCTCAACGGTTAAAGGCCACCACCCCGAAACTTTTCCACGGTTGCTTCGCCTTGGCGATTGATATCGCTGCGGCTCAAAACTTTCACAACCGTCATCAATAGAATCTTCATGTCCAAGATCAGGTTTCTGTTTTCAACGTACCAAGAGTCCATTTCTAATTTGTCTTCCCAACTGAGGTTGTTTCGCCCGTTCACCTGTGCCCAACCCGTCAAGCCGGGCCTCACCTTGTGGCGCAAGGCCTGCCGCGGTGAGTAGAGCTTCAGATACTCACACAGCAGGGGTCTGGGCCCCACGAGGCTCATTTCTCCTTTGAGCACGTTCCAAAACTCCGGGAGCTCATCGAGGCTCGTGCTGCGCAAAAAAGCACCAAAGCGAGTGAGCCGTTGCGCATCGGGCAGGGGCTCTCCCTGTGAATCGAGCGCTTCACGCATGGTGCGAAACTTCACCAGTTCAAAAGGCACCTCATCTCTTCCCGGCCGCTGCTGCCTGAAAAAGATCGGTGAGCCCAAGGCCAAACGCACCCCTATAGCCACCCCAACAACAGCCAAAACAATGAAGGGTGAAAAGAGCAGCACAAAGGCCAGGTCAAAAACTCGTTTTTGCACTCTTTGACCTCCAAGCCGCCTGGCGAAAATCGAAAAACCTCAACAACGCGTTTTTTGACACGGTGCTGACCCACTGCTCATCTTTGCTCACATCTGCAGAGGAGTTTGCAGCAAACACAAAACCAAAGGCAACCCAAAATTTCATGTCGGTCATGGGGCTTGCCCCGAGGAAAGACAGCACCACTCCCGACGCAAACAAAAGATACATGGGGCTGGGATTTCGTTT
>JANQPW010001043.1 GCA_028285285.1 Silvanigrellales bacterium | reverse complement strand
CACTTTTTTATGCACGAGCGCAACAGAACAACCATGTTCTGAGCGAGGCGGCAGCCCTCTTTGTGGGAGGTTCTGCGTTGGAAGCCGCGGGAGATCCTTCTTTGAAGGGCCTTGCCCGAAACCTGAAGCAAAAAGGGCGCAAAGAGTTGGAAAGGCAAGTTCCGCGGTTGTTTTTGCCTGACGGAACGTTTTCACAATACTCCACAAACTATCAACGCGTTGCGCTCGATGTGCTGGCCATTGCGGAGTGGTGGCGCCGCATCGTGGGTGAGCCAGAGTTTTCTCCAGCTATGAAGCGTTCGTTGCGGCAAGGCACACTTTGGCTTTGCAACATGATCACCTCAGCCAATGGGGAAGTTTTCAATTGGGGCTCTAACGATGGCGCTCAGATTTTGAGGCAACCCGGGGTTTCCTTCTCCAATTTTGCACCCACGGCTTGCTTGGGGCTCAGGCTCTTTGGTTCAAAAGATGATGTTCGTGATCACGCGCACCTTTTGCAATGTTCGGCCGCTTTGTCGCTTGTGTCGTGGCTGGGTCTAGAGTTCGACGAAGCTTTGGGGAACGGCGTTGTTTCAAAGCCTGAATGCCGGAGCATGTCGTTTGAAGAAGGAGGCTTGGCGCTGGCCACTCAGCCTGGGGTGAAAGCCCTTTTTCGGTGGGGCCGTTTTCGTTTTCGGCCGTGTCAGTCAGACCTGCTTCACATTGACCTTTGGCTCCGCGGTGAGAACATTTTGAAAGACTCGGGCACGCACAGCTATCGTCTCGATGGGCCCGAAGCCGAAGAGTTTGTGGGAGCAGCTGGCCACAACACCGTCTCGTTCGATGGGGAAAGCCAAATGCCGCGTCTATCTCGATTTCTTTATGGGGCCTGGCCGCAGTCTTCGGGTGCGCGGTTGAAAAAGGTGATGAAAGTGGGGGGTGAAGAGGTCTGCGACTGGAAAGCCGAGCACACAGACACGCGCCACCGGCAACACCGGCGCAAAGCGCGCTTGCGCCGCAAAAGCCTCTTGGTTGTGGATGAGGTCGACGGTCCGTTCCAAGAGTTTTCGTTGCGCTGGAAGGTGCCAAAGGCTCTCTACAATCGGGTGGGAAACAGAATCGAGTTTCCCACTTTCAGCCTGCTCATTTCGGGAAGGGGTGATTGGCGCGTGGAGATCGTTCGTGCGGCAGTGTCACGGTTTTACCTCAGCAAGGAAGAGTGCCTTCAAGTGCGGGTGGTGGGAACAAAACCGGCAACGGTGTTTTGTCTCTTTCGCTGGTGAGGCCACCGGGCTTGCCAATGTAGCTGTGCCCCTTTAATTTCAGTGGCAGTACCCCTAGGAGACTTTTGAAATTTCAATGCGACGGGTGATCCATGACAGACTTTGAGTTGAACTCTGTGGGTGAAGACATGCATGCTCTCGCCAAAGAGCTTTTTCCTATTTGCCGCAGTCTCACTGGTGCGGGAGTGCGAGAAACGCTCAGGATCTTGTCACAGCGGTTGCCCGAGTTTGAGGTTCATTCTCTCCGCTCAGGCGAACAGGTTTTTGACTGGATCGTGCCCGACGAGTGGAACATTGAGTCGGCACGACTCACGGGGCCAAAGGGCGAAGTGGTTGCCGACTTCAACGACAGCAATCTGCATGTGGTGGGCTACTCCACGCCGGTAGACACAAAGCTGTCGTTGGAAGATCTTTTGCCACATCTCCACACCCTTCCGGAAATGCCCGAGGCCATTCCCTACGTCACGAGCTACTACAAGCGCAACTGGGGTTTTTGCCTGAATCACAAGACCTATCAAGCCCTCGAGAAGGGGCAGTACCACGCTCAGA
>JANQPW010001035.1 GCA_028285285.1 Silvanigrellales bacterium | reverse complement strand
GGCTTTCCTTTGGGTATTGCCTTCAAGTCCGTCACCCTGATCACGGAGTCTCCCACCTTTTCTTTTACGGTCTCAAAAGACAAAGCAAAGGTTCGTCCGCGTCATCTTCTTTTGGGGCAACTCGGAGTTCGCAGTGACTTTTTGCTGAGCGGCACAAAGCTGTCAGCGGGGCTTGACGGGCTGGTGAGTCGGCTCACTTATATCAGTGCAAACCTCACTGTTTTGGGGCCCGTTTTATCGGGTCGGTGGGAGTCGGATGATTTGTTTTCTTCCATGAAGATGGGCTCAGTATTGCCTATTGTTTCAATTGAGGGAATCGCGGCTCCCTACCTATGGGCTTCCGGTTTTGACAACCGCCTCGTCACAGATGGCGCCGGGGTGCAGCGCAACCTCCCCGTGACCATTCAGTTGGCATCTTCAAGCACAGCGCAGAAGTTTGGTGTTCAAATAGAGGTCGGGGGCCGCTGGACTGACGCTGTTACGCAAAGGGAGCATCTCATCAATTTGGGGTGGGTCTTTGATTTCACAAACTATAATTCTGTCATCAGACAAGTTTCGGAAGAAGAGGGAGGGCAGTTGCTCACCGTAGGGTCGATGAGCAACTCGTTTGTTTTGGGGTTGAGAAGTAACTTCCTCTAGCGCGTTTTCATGCTCCCGGCCGTTTCCAATCTTCAATCAGTTCTTTTTTTGCCTGGAGATATTCTTTTTCAATAGCTGCCGCGATAGACTTTTCTCGGTTTTTAGAAATGACTTGGGCTTTGTTCTCCACTTCGTTGCACAAGGTTGTGAGGCGCATAGCTCCAAGGTTTCGGCTAAACCCCTTCAGCTTATGGGAGTAGTGTTCAATCCGCCGCTCGTCTTGAGTTTCTATGCCAAGCCCAATGGATTTGATCACTGCGGGTGCCTGAGAAACAAAGGTGTTGATGAGGTCGTCGAGGAAAGACTCTTCATCTTGAGGCTCCTCCAGCTCCTGGAGTGTCTTGAGCGTGGCTTTGTCTAGGGTCTGTTGCTGGTCGAGATTGAGGCTTCCGATCGACACGAAAGCTGAGGGGGTTTCTGCCTCAACGGAGGTCGTTGGAGGGGAAAGCTTGGATCTGAGGTCATCAAGTGTGACTGGCTTCGGAATGAAGGCGTCCATTCCTGCATTGAGGCATGCTTCACGCTCAAGCCGGGATGAATTGGCTGTCAGGGCAAAGATCCTTGTGCGAGCTTTTTCGCTGGGAAGCTTCCGAATCTCCCTCGTGGCTTCAATCCCATTCATCACGGGCATGCGGCAATCCATGAGCACCACATCAACCTCTGTGCTCTTCAGTTTCTCAACCGCCTCAGCTCCGTCTTCCGCAGTGAGGGTGGTGCAGCCAAGGAGCTTGAGAAGCTTCACGGCAACTCGACGATTCACGTCGTTGTCGTCGGCAACAAGAACATGAAGACCAAGGTTGTCTCTTCGAGGAACACTCTGATCCCGGTTTTGTGAACCTACTTCTCCCAACAGCTTCGCCAGATCTTCGTAGAGGGTGGCCTGAGGGAGTGTTCCCCCCAACTGAAGAACCGGCATTTCAGGTCTGTTGCATCTTGCCCGCAGCTTGAAGAGAGATTGAGACACGGCCTCATCTTGAAGACCATGTGTGTCGAGAAGCGCAACATCGAAATCTTTTGAAAGAGACCAGAGTGTGCTGTGATCGAGGGCGAAGTTGAGGTCTATGCAAACAGACTCAATTCCGCGAAGGGAGAGTTGTTCCCCAACGAGAGAACGGCGCTGCTCGCTTAAACCCACTACGACGACTCTTCTTCTTGAGAAGTCAAAGCGTCGTTCACTGACCCTGTCGCTGTGGTTGAGTTCGAGCTCAAACCAAAATGTGGAGCCCTTTCCAACTTCGCTTTCAACGCCAATGCGACCGCCCATGCGCTTAATGAGCCCTGCGCAGATGGCCAGGCCAAGACCTGTTCCGCGAACGTCGGAGACCAAAGATGCGGCGGCAATTTGTTGGTATTCGCTAAAAAGCTTTTCGCGAACGTCTTCGGGAATGCCCATTCCCGTGTCGACCACTTCAACGCGAAGCAAGCAGCGGCGCTTTTCTGTTTGTTTGGAGGAAACTCGAATGCTCACCGAACCATTGCTCGTGAACTTGATCGCGTTTCCAACGAGGTTGGAAAGGATCTGCCCCATGTGGGCGTTGTCGCACTCAACCAGACTTGGAACGTTTGGATCAACCAGATCCGCGAGTGTGATGGCTTTGTCGGCGGCTGTTTGAGAAAAGAGTTTGAGCGTGTCTCCCACGAGCTGCCGCAGATTGAACTCTGTTGCCTCCAGTTCAAATTTTTCAGCCTCGAGCTTTGTGATGTCGAGAATATCGGAAATGAGATCAATGAGATTTTTGCCACATTTCGAAAGCGTCCTCACAATTTCCCGCTCTTCCGCCGAGAGATTTTCCGAGTGCATGAGAACATCGGTGAGGCCAATCACCCCATTCATTGGGGTGCGGATTTCGTGGCTCATTTGCGCAAGAAACCTGCTCTTAAACTCAGCTTGTGCCTTCAGCTGAACCATCATGCGGTTGCGGTCGATAGCGTAAGAAATCATCATGAGCAGGTCGACAGTTTCAATGTGGTTTTTGAAGATGAAGTCCTGGGCTCCCAGTCTTACGGCAGATCGGATTACAGCCTGCTCTTCACTCGTGCCCACAACAATGATGGGGAGGTGTTCGTAGTTGCCATGAATGGCCTGAAAGGTGTCCAACCCATGGGGCTTGTTGATGTTGAGGTCAAGCAGAAGCGCATCAAACGAATCATTGCGCAGTTGGTTGTTCACTTCGGCGAGGGTGCAGGCTGTTTTTATGTTGCTGCTGATCATGCCAAGGGCTCGGGCGCGTTTGAGAACGATTGACTCTTCGGAGCAGGCCGCTTCTGCAATGAGAAGCTTGACTTCCTCGAGTTTGATCTCAACCTTTTTCAAGAAGTGCCTCCCTCAGATTTCGGGGTTTTGGTGATCTGTTGAGAGGAGCACCCCTCCACCATAGACCGAGCGAATTTCCAAACTTGCGCCAATTCGCTTGAGAACGCCCCGCAAGGTGGAGACCTTTTTGTCGAGCGCGTTGGCCGACACATGAGTGTTTCCCCAAAGCTCCGTTTTGAGAATGTCTTTGGGAATGGGCATGCCTGGACTTTCTGCCAGGGCTAAGAAGAGCCTTGATTCGAGGATGGGGAGTGGTTCTCGCTTCCCTCTGCACTCGAGCTCTTGTGAAGTGCGGCTGAAGCTCACGTCGGACAGCTCAACGACGTTTGCGGCTTGGCGTGACCTCATTTCATTGATGCGGGCTCGCAGTCTCCCCACAAGCTCTACGCCGTCAAGCGGCTTTCGCACAAAGTCATTTGCACCCGAGGCTAGCGCCCGGCCCACGAGCTCACCGGTGGGGTCGTCGGTGACCACAAGAATGGGAATAAACGGCCAGATCTTTCGAAGGGCTGGAACATAGTCTAAACCGCAAACATTCACGTCGATGTGAACGTCGATGAAAACCGCTGCTGGCTCGTAGGAACGGGCGCGGGAGAGAAGCTTGTCTGGGCACACAAACGGAAGGGAGTTGATTCCCGTCATGCGGCCAATGATTTTATGAATGATAGGATCGTCATCTAAAGTGATGGTGTAGTTCTTCTGCAAGGCTCTGTTTCCTCTTTGTACCGAACCTTTTGGTCATCGGCCAAAAATTTCTCAACATAAATTTGAGTCAAGGCAAAACCTGCTCGTTTTGTTTCTCATCCTGGGAATCTGAGTCCTATTTGGGAGAGCCGTTTGTGGTTCTCATAGGTTCCACAGGCCGCTTCCAAGGCAGCGTGTGGCCCTCGATCCTTGAGGATGAACTCCTGAATTGAACTGGGCCATTGTCGATCTCTTTTGAGCTCTGACTGGCTGATCAAAACCACAGGTACTTCCGACTTGGTGTAGTGTTCCAGGTAAACTGTGAGTTCACATCCTGTTACGGCACCAAGGTCGTAATCTATGAGAGCAACATCGAAATCAAAGTCTTTGAGCTTGCCAAACTCTTCTAGGCTGCGGCAGTAAACAAGATCGATACCGGCTTGTGAGGCAGCGCGTGCTAGAATTTTTCCGTACATTTCATCGTCGTCAACAAGGAGAATTCGGGGAGGAGGAAGTTCTTGTCCCACGCCGCTGTGCAGCGCTTGTCGTTGAATTGAGCGGCCGCCGGTCTGTGTTGCTTCGGGCTTTAAGAAAAACACGGTGTGCTCCTTTGCGCAATGAACGGTGTCATCTTGTTGTTTCTTTATTTTTTGATTCAAGCAGATCTTCGGGGTCAAAGGTGAAAAAGTGAGAGGATTTCAGCGGCTGTGAACTGGGTCGTGGAAGGCTTTTTCCAGTAACTGGCCAACAAAGCTTTGGGCATAACCTCTGAGATTTACCCGATTCTGAAGTTATTGTCAGTTTTTGTTTTCAGTCTCTCTCTGACCTGCTAAGAACGCTGAATGAGCCATTGAGACATCGAGCCAGAGGAGGCTTTATGACCGAACCGAAGGGACTGCGCTCCGTTGCGCCTGGGTGGGCGCCCTTGCTGACAGATGCATTTGAAGCACCAACAATGGACGGCCTGAGATCCTTTCTCCAAAAGGAGTACCGAGAAGGCCGATCTGTGTTTCCTCCTAAACAAGATATTTTTCGGGCCTTGAGGCTTGTTGGGCCTGAGGAAATCAAGGTCTTTGTGGTGGGGCAAGACCCCTATCATGGGCCTGGTCAGGCCAATGGTCTTGCTTTCGCCGTGGGTGCGGGCGTGCGGCCCCCACCGTCCCTTGTGAATATCTTTCAGGAGCTTGCCAATGACCTTCAGGTTCCTGTGCCTCGAGATCCAAGCCTTGTGGGCTGGGCGCAGCAAGGGGTCCTTTTGCTGAACTCTGTCTTGACCGTCCGGGCCCGGGAGGCTTTTTCTCACCGGAACCAGGGGTGGGAGGTTTTCACAGCAAGTGTTGTGGAGGCTGTGAGTCGGCATTGTCAAAATGTGGTTTTCATTCTGTGGGGCTCGTCTGCGCAAAAACAGCGCTCCCTTATTGATGAGGCGCATCATCACGTCATCGCCTCACCGCACCCTTCCCCCCTTTCCGCTCATAGGGGCTTTTTCGGGTCACGACCCTTTTCCCGTGCCAACGCCTATCTTGAGCAGTGTGGGAGAAAGCCCATTGCTTGGCATCAGACTGGCGCGATAGAGGAAGTTATGAAGCCTGTTGTAAGCGCCGCCGGCGCCTTCCCTCGAGCCGAGGTGCCTGTCTTGTGATGGCAATGGCGTCGAGCACGAGGGCCTTGCCACTAATGTGGACTCTGCGATCTTCCAAGATCTGTGTTTCGGCCAAAGCAAATTCTTCAGGAGTGAGTTCAACCATCCGAGTCTTGGTGTTGCGAGATTCAATCACGGCCACGATATCGTGGGAGCTTTGAGGTTCCGACTCTTCTCTTCTCTCTCCTGCAGCGATGAGGGCGGAGCTTGTGGAAGAGGCTTGTTCACCCGCGTGAGAGAACTCCGAGGGTGGAGGCTCCGGGGATGTGTTGGCCTCGTTCACAAAAGGGTCCAGTGCTTTCGGTTCCTCTTGAGGGGTGGTTTCAACTTCTTGCGCCTCAACCGCCGACTCCTGGACAGCCTCGGCAAAGGCGTGTTGCTCCACTCGAGATGCTGTGAATGAGGGCTCTGGACCATTTTCTGAGAACTCACGGAGGTCAGGTTCAGAAATAGTGATCACAGGCCCACTTTCCAGGGACACCTCGCTCTTGTTTTCCGAAGAAACGGGTGAGTCGGGCTCAGCTTGAGGCGCACTGGAGGTCGCTGCTGGGGTCTCTTGTGGGGGTTCTATCAGACTTGGATCTTGCAGTCGTTGGCTCGCCTCTTCAAGTGATTGTGGCAAACTGAATTCACCAACGGGGTCTCCGAAGCGAAGTGAGGCCTCAAGGGCCTGACTGTGACCAGAGAGGTCGTCAAAAGCCGCAGGTGGAGGTTCCTGAAGCTTTGGTGCAGAGGCCTGCTCGTCGAACTGCTCCTCTGGGCGCGGGTCTTCAGAATCTTCTGAGGCTGGAGAAACTTCAACAGCCTCGTTGGGTCTGTTGGGCAATGTGTCTCGCTCGTTTCTTTCAGAAGCGTCTTCGGCTGAGTCAACATCGAAACCAGACTGCGGAGCTTCTTCTTCTGTTTCATGAACAGCTTCGGCATCGGAATACGGTTGGGCTGAAAAAGCTTGGGGCTCAAAAGATTGCTCTGCATCGAGACTGAGACCAACAACGTCTCCCTCAGGAGCTTCGCCCGAGTGGCTTTCGCCCACAAGGTCTCCGCCGGGTGAGCTTTCGGTCATGCTCCACGGAATGGCGGTGTCGGGGTTTGCCATGCTCGGTGCGGCGGATGCGGTGAAACCTTCTGAGTCTGGCGCAGCGGAAGTGGGAAGGCCCTCTGATTCCGGAGCCGCAGCTTCGCGAGGTTGTTCAGAGTGGGCCGGGCTTGCAAAAGGATCCTCAGC
>JANQPW010001025.1 GCA_028285285.1 Silvanigrellales bacterium | reverse complement strand
AGGAACATCCTCAAGAACCTCTTCGCCAGTGGTGAGGTCATAGGCGCGCACAAGCCCGTCGTGAAAAATCAAGAGGGAAAGACGTTGACTCGTGCTCGTGACAACCTGCGCCAGTGTTTCCTGGCTTCCCGAGAAACAACGAGACCTCCAGCGCGGAGTCAGAGGTCGATCTCGAACATTCAAAAACGCATAGGAAACATCGTATGCGGCACAAGCTCCGCTCTCTCCAAGCAAAAACAGAGTGTTAGCACCAAAAGCAAGCAAGGAATGGGAAAGGGGTTCCCCAAGTTCATGGCTCAGAAAAAAACGGGACTCCTGTTGGCCTTCCCAGGCTTCTTCCCACGGTGTGAATCGAAACCCTGCCGAAACCGCCGACTGAGGAGAAGACAACCCCGAGCCAGAGCCCGTCACTGTTTCCACAACAGCCTGACCCGCGGCAACAAGATCCACCGACAAAACACCGGGTGTCAGAGGAAAGGTTTCATGGGTGACCTGTGATTCACCCGTGAGCATATTTTCCGAAACCTCAAAGAGCATCACACCCATGAGGTCTCGGGTGCTGTGAAACTGCAGCAAGGCCCTCTCTTCAGTGCCCTGTTGCAACACCACATGATCAAACTCACTCCAAAACGCAGGATCGCGAGGTGAGAGCTGCGCAGCCTCTGCATTTTCTTCAAGCGCAGACTCAGCTGAGCTCCCGCCTTGATCCCAAACAAATTTCCAATTGAGTGAAGTGCCCAGCTGAGAGATCGGCGCAACTGCAGAAGCCTGTGCATACAGGCCTCCATCATGTTCACTCCAACCCCTCTCGTTGAGGTGAGTCACGACCTGCTCTGGAAGCCTCTTCACCTCATCTTGGCTCAGAAAGCGGCGTGAAATAGCAATCTCAGCAAGGGCCAGGCGGTGAGGCTCAGCAACAGATCGGATAAGGGCTACGGAGCGGGAACCGCCCCAACATTGCACGGGAGTGACTGCCGCAGCGCTTGGCTCTCGAGAGAGCTGGGGCTCAGCACCGGCTGGCCAACTCAGGTGAAAAGACTCGAGCACTGCTCGCTCGTCTGCGCCGCCGCCCGAGGGCCACAAAAGGCTGCGCAGCACACAGCCACCAGAACCGACGCGCTCCACCTGCGACACGAAAGGCGAATGAACGTCTCGCCGAAATGTGACCACCTCGGTGTCAAGCTTCTCTTCACGAAGCAGCTCAAGTGCAAGCGGCTGGAAAAGTGGGAACACCGTTGCCAAGAAGAAAAGCAACATGCCCACAACGGCAAAAATGACACCAAGGCCCGAAAAAGAAAAAAGGGCGGTTGCGATTTTGTCCGCCCACAAATGTGAAGCCTTCGTTTGCCGGCTGTGAAGCCCCACACACACCTCCGCGTTTCAAAAGAATCTTCGAACCAGAGAGAGCCTGACTCTATTGAACGCCAACCTTTTCCATGATGCCCAGTTTCTTGCGCTCTTGGGCAATAACGGCAGCTGTCAGAGGAATGTACCCATTCTTCACAACCGACTCTTGGCCTTCACGCGAAAGGACATACTTCAAGAATTCGCGACGAAGAGGATCCAATGCGCGGTTGGGTTCCTTGTTCACGTAAAGGATCAAGAAACGAGACAGGGGATAGGTACCGGCATAGGCATTCTCACCCTTTGCTTCGTGGTAGGTCGTTCCTGACTTGCTCAGGGGGAGTGCTCGCACACCTGGAACCTTGTAGGCAATTCCACTGTAACCAATTCCAAACTTGTCATTGGCCACCGCCTGCACAACCGCAGAAGACCCTGGCTGCTCTTTGACTTCATTCTTGAAATCGCCCTTTTTCAAAGCATTAGCCTTGAAGAACCCATAAGTGCCCGAAGCGCTGTTGCGACCATAAAGCCGGATGGGTTTGTTGGCCCACTCGCCTTTGAGGCCAAGCTCCCCCCAGGTCTTGATTTCTTTTGAGCCTGATTTTCGTGTGCGCGAAAAAATGCCATCAACCTGTTTCAAGGACAGACCTTTCAACGGATTGTCGCGGTGAACAAACACGGCCAACACATCCAAAGAGGTCCGAACGGCGGTAGGCTCATATCCAAACTTTGCCTTAAAATCAGCAATTTCTTTCTTCTTCATGGGCCGAGACATGGGCCCCAAGTGTGCCGTTCCTTCAATGAGTGCTGGAGGTGCTGTTGAGGAACCCTTGCCCTCCACCTCAATGGTCACACCAGGATATTCTTTGCGAAAACCTTCTCCCCAAAGCGCCAACTCATTGTTCATGGAGTCTGACCCGATGGCTTTGAGATTGCCAGAAACACCGCTCGATGTGGTGTACTTCGGAATAGCTGCATCAACGGCCGCGCTCGCCTGGCCAAGAAGCACCCCAACAAGAGCTGCACCGGCCAGAACCTTCTGACCCCAGTGGATGGAAACCATAATGAAAACACCTCCATTTCGAGTGTCATGCGTTTGTGAAAACATCTCTTACCAACCAAGCCAGGAGTGAACCCCTGCCAAGCATACCAGGGGATATTCCTGCCCAGCAGAAAGGCGCAATTCAAACCTGTGAAAGAATTGTGTCAGCCTTTGCTCCCAAGCCAAAGTCAGCGCCAGATCCAAAAGATGCCCTCTACCCCCGCAAGGGAAGAAGGCCAAGATTTTAGAGATGCTGCATTGAAAATTGTCGTGACCTGGTTAAACTGGCCCGACGTTTATCAAATCGGCCCGCCCGCGCCGTTCCGACGGGATTCTGAAGAGGTGCACATGCATATCATTTGGAAGAGACCAGATGGATTCCAAAATGCACAACCTGAAGACTTCAGACGAATTGAGCTCTCCAGTGGTGCTCACCTCTGGGTGCACAGGCACGAACTCGACTGGTACCCTTTTCAGGTCAGTGGAGATTGGAAAGGCCAGCAACAGACCACACGCCTGAACCGCCTCACCAACCTTCTCGACTCCACCGACGAGGCATGGTCGAATTTCCTAGAACACTATCACGACGACGAACTGAAAGAGGCCGGCATCGTTGCAACAGCGACCCAACTCAAAGCCTGGATTGCCGAAATGCAATCTTCGATCAAAGGCGAAACGTGGGAAGTGGAGATCACCGCCTGTGCACTTTCTGATGTGCACGACCGCCTCAAAAAATTCCTCAGCAATCTTGAAGAGAAAAAGCCCGATTGACGCCGGCTACCAAAAAGCTCTCACTTCAGCTTGAGGCCGACACGAGCCGCGTAGGCTTCAATACCAATTCGGTTCAGAGTGCGCAGTGCAGACGTGCTCAGCTTAAGGCGGACATGCCTTTTCAAGCTCGGCACATAAACCCGTTTTGACTGAAGATTTGACTGCAATCGAACCTTCGTCTTGATGTTTGAGTGAGAGACGCGGTGCCCCACCAAACTTGATTTTCCACTCAAACGGCACACTCTAGACATAACGCACACTCCTCTGCCCCGAAAATCTCTCACAACGGGCCTAAAACACCAAAAAGAACCTGCCACTTAACAAATCGGAAGGCTCTCTGCAAGCCGTTTTCCCAAGCCATTCACCGTGAATCTTCCGCTGAAAGGTTGACAGCCTTCCGAGTCCGTCCATATTCGCAGGTGCGGCCGAAATCTCCGGTCAGAAACCTGTTGTGAGTGAGGCAGAATAGCTGTGAACAACGCAAAAAAAGAACAGCCCAGCAAGAAGGACACTCGATCAACGGCAGCTCTCAAGCCCACATCGATTCCTCAAAAGCCGTCAGACAAAGAAAAGGGCAAGCCGCTGCTGATTCTCCCCGTGCGTGGAGCGGTGTTGTTTCCACACAACGTCTTGCCTCTCACTGTTGGTAAAGAGTGGTCTCAAAAGTCTATCGACATGGCTCTCAAAGCTGGCGACAATATCGGCATTGTGACACAAATCGATCCCGACAAAGAAAATGCTGACTACAGCGATCTCTACAGTGTGGGCACAGAAGCCAGGGTTCTCAAGGTGATCCGTTTCCCCGACGGAACGCAGGGTGCCG
>JANQPW010001024.1 GCA_028285285.1 Silvanigrellales bacterium | reverse complement strand
ACTGAGGCTTGGAGAGGTGCTTTATTGTGAAGCTTCAGCGGCAGAGCGCACTGCAGATGGGGAGTGGGCTGGGGTGGCGACCTTTCGGGTTGAGGAGCTGGGCACCGAAACTTGTCGGGTGAGCTGCTTGCGCCCTCTGCGTGAGATTTTGGAGCAGAACGGCGTGATGCCGTTGCCTCCCTACATTAGGAGGAATGAAAGGACTGGGAGGAATGAAGGGACTGGCGCCAAGAGCCCGAAGTTGCAGGAGTTGGACCGGCTCCGCTACCAGACTGTCTATGCGCAAAATCTTGGGTCGGCAGCGGCACCCACGGCAGGACTCCACTTCACAAGTGAACTGATTCAGGAGCTCACACAAAGCGGTGTTGCCGAGTTTGTGCCCCTGACCCTCCACGTCGGTTTGGGAACGTTTCGCCCTGTTCAGGTTGAAGACCCGAGCGCTCACACCATGCATGAAGAACACTACATGGTGCCGCGGGAGAGCATGGGCGCTGTGTTTCAGGCTCTCGATGAGGGCCGTCCGATCGTGTTTTTGGGCACCACGAGCTTCCGCGCGATGGAGTCTTTTCTTTTAGATGTGAGCGAAACCTATGGGGAAGAGGCTTTTCGGGAAAGAAGCGCCGTTGAGAAACTCTTTTTGGAGCATTCGGGGCACTGGAAATCAACAGATCTGTTTGTTCGCCCTCACAACGTCAATGACCGGCACACCCCTCAGCTCGGGGAAGCAATGTTCACCAATTTTCACCAGCCTGAAAGCACACTGCTCATGCTCGTTTCCGCCCTGTGCGGAGTGGAACACATGAGGTCTGTCTATGCGCATGCTCTCTCCCAGTCGTACCGTTTTCTCAGCTATGGGGATGCAAGTCTCCTGGGTCTGGCACAGCGGTCTCGGCTACGAAAACTGTGGCAGGAGAGGAACTGGGAGCGCCCATGAGTTTTTCTTTCCGGCACAGTCACTCTCGCGAGTGGCAACCTCCATCTGCAGGTTTCCAGCGCGAACTCGCCTCTCTTTCGGCAAAGAAAGACTCAACTCTGCGAGCACGGCGCGGACGCCTCGACTTTGGACAGGTCTCGGTTGAGACACCCGTGTTCATGCCTGTTGGAACTTTAGGAAGTGTGAAATCACTGTCTAACGATGAAGTGGTTCAGATGGGTTACGACCTTATTTTGGCCAATACCTACCACCTGAAGATCCGTCCGGGGGCTGAGGTGCTGCGGCGCCAGGGAGGGCTCCATCGCTTCATGGCATGGCAAGGAGCCATTCTCACCGACAGTGGTGGCTTTCAGGTCATGAGCTTGGCCGAGCGTCGAAAGATCGATGAAGAAGGGGTTTCTTTTGCTTCTCATATTGATGGGAGCCCCTTGCGACTCACCCCCGAGTCGGTTGTTGAGATGCAGGACGTGATCGGGAGCAACATACAGATGGTCTTGGATGAATGCACACCCTATCCCGCCTCTCCCGACGAGGTCAGGCGCTCCATGGAACGATCCATGAGGTGGGCCCGGCGGGCCCGAACCCATTTTGAACAGGAACGCCCAAAGGGAGGGTCGGCCGCTCAGTTTGGCATTGTGCAGGGAGGAATGGATCCGCTTCTCAGACAGCGCTCTGCAGCGGAGCTTGTTTCTCTTGGGTTTGAGGGTTTGGCAGTGGGTGGTCTTTCCGTTGGCGAAGGCAAAATGGAAATGAGGAGCGTGCTGGGTGCTCTTCAGGGCCACCTTCCCGAAAACAAGCCTCGTTACCTCATGGGGGTGGGCTCCCCCGATGATTTGATTGATGGGGTGCTTCAGGGTGTTGACATGTTTGACTGCGTGATGCCCACACGCAACGCTCGGAATGGTTCTGTTTTTGTGAGGTCGGCGGCGAGCAACGGTATTGGAAAACTTCAGATCAAAAACGCCCAGCACAAGTTTTCGGATCAGCCTCTCGACAGCGAGTGCTCCTGCTTCACCTGTCGCACGTATTCTCGGGCTTACCTGCGCCACCTTTTTGTTTCTGGCGAACTCCTTGCGCTGCGTCTGCTCACGCTGCACAACCTTCAGTTCATAGCTGACCTCATGTCTGAGATCCGTGAGTTGCTCGACAAAGAAGACACACCTGCAGAAGGCTTCAACGACATCCGAAGTCGTTTTACGGGGTCACTCAACATATTGAAATAACAAGATTGAAGAGGTTTTTCTTCAAACAAACTCAAATTGAGCGCGTTGTCGCCGATGTGACGCTTGAATTCCCACGGATGGGTGAAGAGAGGATCGTTGGATGAAGGCACTATGGAGCACGTTGCGCTGGCACCTCGCAGATGAGCCTGATGGCGAAGCCGAACCCAGCCTGTTTGGCTCAGAAACCGAGGAATCCCCTGAGAAAGATGGAAAAAGCGAATTTGAAGCAGGGTTAGACGGCTTCAAACTCGACACCCAGGTGGGCCGCTCCAGCTCAGAATCAGACGAGCCGGTTCCGGAAAGCCCTCCTGCGTTTGAGGTTGCTGGTGAGGACACCGGGGTGAGTTTGTCTGCTGCTGTTCCGGAAGACGGCCTCAGCATTTCCCCAGTGCCCGGCCCCGGAGAGGTGTCTCTCCAACGCGATGGAGTCGGCGAAGAGTTGGCCGATGCTCCCGCCGCGCATGAGGGGGGTGTGGAGGCACCTTCACAGGTCAGTGAGGGAGGTCTTCAGGTGGGGCTCGATCTCGCTGCCCCCTTTGTTGAGCCGCAAGGCGAAGGTCTTGCTGCTGCTGAAGGCAGCGAGGATTTACAGGAGGGTTTTGATTGGGATGCGCCTGTGAGCAAAACCGCGGCGCAGGGGGATCGCACCGATCGTGGCGAGGGCGAATCAGGAGCCGTTCCTGTAGGTGCAGATGGAGCGACAGTGGCGATGCCCCCGTCTCCTCCCATGGCAACTCCAGCCTCAGGATCTGGCCCGGCCGCCTTCTCTGAAGATGGTCAAGCCCCACTCGCGACCCCACCGCGACGGCGTGATGAAGAGGGCACGGCGGCCATGCCCTCTTTGGGCCCTGTGGTGGCCGCTGCCCCCGCCCATCTCAAACCCGAGTTCACACCAGGCGCAAGCATGGCCGGCCAGAAAGCCGACTTTGATCTCACACCTTCCGCTGACCAGGGGCAAAAAAAGAGTGCGTCCGCCTCTGATTTTGGAGGCGATTTCCAAGGCTTTGGTTTTGGTTCACAACCTGATCTCCCGGGCTCGTCCTCACAGCCCAGCGACGTTTCGTTGAACCCTGATCTGGCTCAGATCGAAGTGAGATCCGAGGGCCTTGAGGGGCAGACCGATGAAGGTGAGAGCCCAGCTGAAGGTGACAATGACTTTCTGCTCACTTTTGAAGGAGATGTCGGTCCGGGAAACGAAGGCGCTCTCGACAACGAATCGCCACAGCTCAGCATTGTGCCACCACCACCGCCTCCCATGCCCAATGGGCTCGATCTGAGCCGGCTTCCGGCGCCACCCTCCGATGGCTATGTGGAGCCGCCAGCTCTCGCACAAACGCGGGGTAAAGGAGCGGGACTGGCTTTTCTCCGTCGCTTGGCCTCTGCAGCAGCTGTTGTGGTGATTGTCTTTCTGGCCACATTCTTAGCCTTGCCCTCTGTGTTTTCGGAAGATGAGCTGCGCATGCTCGCTGTTGATTTGAATATGGAGCCACTGTTTGTCAAGAGCGGTTTGATCAAGCCCGAGGTGAGCGTTCGCATGCCGGAGTTCACTGCACTCCCCGAGGCAAAAAGTGACGCACCAGTGGAAGAGCCAGTGTTGGTTCCAACCGAAAATCAGGGTTACTTTTCTCAGGTGGCAGAAGCCATTCGAGAAGGTGAAGCACTCACGGCACTGGCTCTGATGAAGCAACAACCCCAGCTTGAGTTTCGCATGCGCTACGACCTCGATATGGCCTCCATGGTTGCGGCTCGGTA
>JANQPW010001019.1 GCA_028285285.1 Silvanigrellales bacterium | reverse complement strand
GTGGAAAGTCACTCTGCAGAATGAGGGAGTTTCCTTCGGGTTCAAAACCCAGTGCTAAATAGGCAGCGATGACTTCGGGTGTGGCTTCGCCTGCTCTTTTCATCTCCGACTTGTTGGTGGGCGCGTGGAGATCCACGCACATGAGAATAACCTCTTTGTCTGTGTGTTGTGACTCCGCGACACAGGGTTTGATGGCTCCAAAGTAGTTCCCAAGGTGAAGGTTGCCAGAGGGTTTCACACCTGTGAGCACGCGTTGTTTTTCAGAAGTCACAGCCCCAGTCCTCCATACGCACCAAGACAAAAGAGAATTCCTAAGGTCACAGCCATAGCGCGAGTGAGACCCATCTGCACTCCTTTTTTTCTTTCTCGCAGCATGCGCACTTTGGCCAAAACGAGAAACAACAGTGCGAGTGCCAGCTTGGTGTGAAAAATATGGGGTGGATAGGCTTGCACCAACGGCAACCACATCGACAAACCAAGGATGAACACGATCAAAAAAAGTAGCATCTCTGCCAGGCCCGCCCGTTTGCGCCAGCTCAAGATCTGTTCGCGGGGTTCGAGTGCTTCGCCTGCCGCACTGCGCAAAAGCACAAAGTCGGCGAGAACCACAGCGAGCAGGAGGGCGGCGGCTATCAGGTGCAAAAAGTGGAGCATGGGGAACTCACCTTAACAGTTTGATTTAATTTGATAAAAAATGTACAGATGGCCAACATTACACCTCGGGCTGCGGTGAATCAAGGTTTTGGCCTGTTTGTGGCTGGAGTTGATTTGTGGCTTGAACTTGAGTACTGTATTATCAATAAGTTATCGTATTTCTGAGTGTGGCTCTGAAACTCCATAGCAGATTTTGAGACAGGAGAATTTGACGCTTCAGGTTCTGATTTTTTTCCGAGTCGCTGTAAAATACGAATGATAACTTTCGGTTTGACCCCATTCATGAGGAGTTGACATGACACTCACAAAAGATCGGCTCGTAGAGGTTTTGCGGCAGAAAACCAACTTCTCAACCCATGAGGCCAAGCGCCTTGTTGAAATCATCTTGGAATCTAAAAAAGCCAAACTGGAAACAGGGGAAGAGGTGAAGATTTCCGGCTTTGGAAAATGGAATGTGAAGGAAAAGAAGAGTCGCCCGGGGAGAAACCCCCACACGGGAGATCGCATCGAGATCACAGCACGACGTGTTGTCACTTTTCATCCGTCTGAAAAGCTCCGAGACGCTATTGACAAAGCCAACCTTCCCGATGATTGCGTCACAATTGTGGGCCGGAAGGGTGCCGCGAGCGCTTCCTAGGCTCTGTCTGACGAAATCATTCGTCAGACCTAAGTCACCCTCAAGAGAGGCTTTGCGATGACTCTGCGATATCCGGAATCATGATACCGGCAACAAGGGGTTCACCATTGGGTTGCGCAATACCCGTTGAAATGAGTGTTCGTTGCACTGTCACTTTTCGGGTGCCCGACTTCTCTGCCTTTCCAATGCGAAACTCATCGCTGACGGCATTGCTCGATTGGGTTGCCTTGAGCTCTTGTGAATGAAAGCGACTCAGACTTTCCTCGTCAAGCCACCAAACATCTCCATCTGTTTTGAAATCGTCACCCACCCACGAGCGAAGGGCTGAGTTGGTGTGAACATAGCGTCCAGACTGTTCCTTGAGAAAGCCCGGGCAAGGGAGGTGGTCGATCAACGACTGCAGAAGGTTCAGATGCGCGCCTCGCATACGCTCCATAACATCACTCTGGAAGCTGATGTTGAAAAAGATGACAGTGACGCCGGCGGGAGAGGGGAGTCCCGATCGGATGTCGGGAACAATTCTCACAAGAATCAGGTGACCATCAGGCACCTTAACTTGGGTTTCCTGCGTCTCTGATGTTTGCAGAGCCTTCTCGAGGCTCCTGGTGAAGGTGGGGAAGTTCAGCCTCATCGACAAGTGCTTGATGGACCGTCCCACGTCTCGTTCCATCACATGCACATATTTCTTTGTGGCTTGGGTGTATTTTCGCACATTCAGCTTCTCATCTAGGAACAAGACGCCGATCTCGGTGTTGATCAAGAGGTTGTTCAAATCCGAATTCAGTTCGACCAGTTCTTCGATCTTCATTTGGTGTTCGGAGTTCACAGTGTGCAGCTCTTCATTCACCGACTGGAGTTCTTCGTTGGTGGATTGGAGCTCTTCATTTGCGGAGAGAAGCTCTTCGTTGGTGCTGTGCAGCTCCTCATTGCTGGCCTCAAGGGCCTCAATGGTGTTTTGAAGTGTCTCTCTTGTTGACTCCAGTTCGCCTTCTAGTTCTTTCAGCGCGGAGTCGGACTCCGGGTTGATGAAGATCTTGTGCACACTGGCTCGGGCCAACTGGGGTTCAAGAAAGCCAACGAAAAAGAGCGACTTCTTGTCACCCTTATCATCGAGGCGGCGACCTTGGAGCACGAGTTTGTGAGTGTCAGATTTTTCATCACTCAGCTCAACAAATAGAGTGTGCCCACCTTCCTCGCGGCCCAGTTTGGTCACAAGCGTGCGGAGAGCCATGCTGTACTCGGGCCGAACCAGCCGGAAGGCATCGAAAGTTGCCGCACCAACCGGGTGGGCGAAATACGAGGAAACATCTCCAATGAAGTGTTGGATTTGCATTTTTTCGTTGATGATCACGCCCGGTCCGGCAAGGGACTCCAAAACCTGGTTGATGAAAACCGATGTGCTTTGAGTGGGGGTGCTCAGAGCACGGGTTTGGGAAGGTCGAAGAGACGGAGTTGAGTGTGGCAACGTGGCGTGCATTTCCTGAGTCCAAACCGATTGCGGACCCTGGGAAGCGCCAATCTTTCGAAAAATTTTCGCTTTGGTGTGCACGACCTCAAAATTGTCTTTTGTTTCCGAAAGGCTCTCGCTCGGCCCCAGAAAAAGATAGCCTTCATCATTGAGTGAATAGTGAAACTTCTTGAAGATGGCCTGCTGAAGGTCGTGCTGAAAGTAAATCAAGACATTGCGACAGCTAATGAGGTCTATGCGCCGAAAGGGTGGAGAATGGATGAGATCCTGCGGGGCGAAGAGGATGCGCTCCCGAAGGATGGAGTCGGCCGCGAGGCTAGAGTCGGCTGGTCGAAAATACTTGTTCCTCAGTTTTTCGGGAATCACCGCGGCCATGGGCTGCGGATAAATACCGCGTGAAGCGTATTGGATAGAGTCGTGGTCAAGGTCCGTTGCAAAGATCTTAAACTCGATTCTCTTGTTGAGCTCTTCCTCAGCTTCGAGAAAGAGCATAGCAATGGAATAGGCTTCTTCGCCTGTGGCGCACGCTGGCACCCAAATGCGGAGCGAGTTGTGAGAGGCAGAGGCTGCCCGCACCATGGGCAGAATGGCGTCATGGTACAGCTGGTCAAAGTACTCCGGATCTCGAAAGAAGTGGGTCACGTTGATCAAGAACTCTTTGGCCAGGTCTTCGCACTCACTCGCATCAATGGTGAGGAGGTCAATGTATTCTTGCAGGGTTTGCATACGGCACAGCTTCATTCGTTTTTGAATGCGGCGCACCAAAGTGGGAACTTTGTAACGTGAGTAGTCCACATTCACACGCTGTCGGATCACCCTGAAAATTTGAGAAATGTTCTCTGTGTTGAACTCGTCATCATCTTGAGAAAGGGGTTGGGGCTTGCTGAGGATCTGCTTTTGCCCGCGGCAATAGCGCTTGATTTCGTCGAGCATGAGCTCTGGAGATAAAACTCGGTCCGCCTTCACCGACTCCAGGGCGGCCCGGGGCATGCCATCAAACTGGGCAGTCTCGGGGCGCTGAACAATTGTCAATCCACCATTTTCGTGGATGCGCTGCAAGCCCAGGGTGCCATCGCTACCTGTGCCCGAAAGGATCACCCCTACGGCTTGCTCATTCTGCTCTTCGGCCAAGCTGGACAGAAAAATGTTGATGGGAAGATTGAGAACACGTCGGAGGTGGCTGGTTGATTCACACACAAATTTGTATTGGCGCAAGCGGATGTTTTGTCCAGCCGGAATCAGGTAGATGTGGCCAGCTTCCACTTCCTGACCTTCGACAATTGTTTCCACAGGAATATCAACAATTTTTGAGAGCAACTCCGGCATCAAGCTCTTATGAGTGGGTGAGATGTGCTGGACAATCACAAAAGCAAGACTGGTTCCCTTGAGCGAGCCCTGGAAGAAAAGCTTGAGGGCTTCAAGTCCTCCTGCTGAGGCGCCTACTGCAACAATCTGGCTCGGCTTCGACATGGTGCCATTCCCCTCTGTCTCAAAGAGACGATCTAAACCTTGGTGTGATAGTCGAACATGTGCTGAGTGTCCAATTGCAATGTTGCAGCCTCCGCCTCTTCTTGCGATCTTTTGAGGTAAATGTTCGTTGTGTCAACACTTGTGTGTCCGAGCAGGTTTTTCACATGCAACAGAGGAGTTCCTTGGAGGATCAGTGCTGTGGCCAGGCTCGCGCGCAGGCTGTGAGGTGATATTTTTTTTTGAATTCCAGCCTTTTGCACGCTGTCACGAACGATCTGATAGACCCCATATTGCGTGAGATGGGTCATCCGCAGCGATGACTTCCTCAAGGCCCCTCGACCTCCTGCGCTGAGGTGAGCTCGCACAAAAAGAGGCTCCTCTTTTTTGGCTGGGGTTCGGTACATCTCTATGTAGCGGAGAATTTTCTTCGCTGTCATGGGGTGAACAAAGGGGCTGTGATCATGTCCCCCTTTGAGAGAGAGTGAGAGTTGGAGTCCGGATGGGCTGTGAAGGACGTCGCAAATTCTGAGCGTGCAAAGCTCACCAACCCGCATGCCCACAGTTAACAGCGTCCACACAACGATCTCTCTGAGGTCGGCGCTCGCTGATTCGCGAGCGGTTGTTGCCTGCTGTTTGGCTTTGGTCACCGAGTCGAGAAGGAGCTCCATTTCCTCGGGGTTCAGTGCCTCTGTGCGGAGGTGTCCCTGAAGGCTGGGAGGGGGCAGAGGGAGGTCGTCGCAAGGGTTGGAACCGAGCAAGTTTTGGCGCACCAGATGGCCGCAGAAAGAGGACAAACAGGCCACCTGTCGGCGCCGGCTCGTCTGGCGCTTATCGCGCGCTTTTTGGTTGAGTTCAAGCTCTGCATGTTCCACGCTGTGAAGCCAAGCGAGAAAGAGTTCCTCGGTGAGATCCGCAGGGTGTGCCAAAACAACATCGAGCTCCCGTTCCACTTCGAGAACAAATTTCTTCCAGTCGTTGCGATAGCTCCTTTGTGTGTGACGACTGGCAAAGCGCAGCACATGCTTTTCAAAAAGCTTGTGCAGATCCAGATCTCTCGAGGGAAGAGTGTTGGGTTGGGTTGGCATCTTTGGCGCTTCTGCAAAACGTGAACAAGATCAGGCGGTAGTGTAGCACATGCCACCTCTGGAGTGATGCTCACTTTGTGGAGCACTTTTTTTGCGGTTTTTGCGAGAAGCGTCAAATTCCCAACTCTCTTCATTCCCTTCCCTTTTTCTGCTGAGTCGCCCTCAGCCTTTTTTCCACAGACTGAGATAAACTAGTGGAACGTGGCGAGATAAATTCCGCAATTCAATGGGAGAGAAGAATGACGGCCAACCGTACCAAGCCCCGGCTGAAACTTCAGATCGCGAGCACCCTGCTGGTGTGCGGAGCGATGGCGCTGTCAGCAGGCTGTGAAAAAAAGAAAAAGAAAAGCTCAGCGAGCCCAAAAACAGAAGAGGTTCCTGACATCACCGAAGAACCGGGGGCGCAAGCAACTCCCACTCCCGTTGCGGAGGAGCCCACAGGAAACACACCAGCAAATGTTTCCACCGAGTCTTTCACTCCTTTTAGCAATGTGACCGAGCTCAGTGGCAACAATATGACCCAGATGATGCGTGAAGTGGCGGAGTTGATCTATGGGTTCAATGTGACCTTCAGCTCCTTTAGCCATGAATCGTTTCAGCTGAGCCCTGTTGAAAATAAGGCAACGCAGTGCTCCAATGACAGCCTGCAGCGCCTGCGTTTTGTGCTGCAAGGAGACAGGTACACGTTGGTTGAAGACAACCCTGACCTTGCAAAACAGTGCATTGGTGAGATGTCGAGTCTGACTCAGAACTTCTATCGGTCAGAGTTGCGTTATGACTCTTCCTTTGAGTGCGGAGACGTCAATTTCAACATCAATGGTGTGCCTCTGACCGATCCGACCATTTCAAAAGGCTTCTGTGAACTGGGCACTTCGGGTCAGTTTCTCTACTACGGTAACTTTTTTGCTCAAGAGTCGTCGGACACAGATCACAACAACCAGCTCCGCTTCATGGCCCGCACTCGCGCAATTGCCGATCGTGCCGGCGGTCGGTGTTCATGGACCTGGGATGCAACCCAGAACGTGAAGGTCTTCAATGACTGCGCGTTTTTGGATCGCACCGACACCCCCAACGACACCAGCACTCGCTTTGTTGTCGCCTTTTTCGACAGAGTGGTTGGCCATAATTCGCTGAACGGTGGCTTTGTTTACACAGGTGGAGTGGTCAATGTTCAGTACAACAACTGGAAGGGCACGATCACCTTTAATGGAACGGCTGCCCCGAGCTGGACGATGACCAGCACGGGAGGGCAGCAGCTCAGTGGTCAGTTAGAGGTGCCGCAAGGGCATGGTGTTTTGCCCACCACATTTCCTTCGGGTGGCACGGGAACTGGCGGAACGACCGAGGCTTTTGTGCCTGTGGGAGGAGCCGGAACCAACGAAGTGCGTTGTGCGTCTAATGTGACCGCAGCCAACATTGTGCAGGGCAACGGAATGGTTCCCCTGTTTTCTTACCCTGCTGGTGCCACTCCGATCTATTACACAGGGTACGTGCACGAGTCGGCCCAGGCTCCTCGTCGTGCTTTTACGGCCCGCATTGAAAATGGCCAGCTGATATGGTGCCGGACCTATATGTCTCAGGAAAGTGGTTCCAGTCAAGGTGTGAATTTGGCCATGGTGGGGAACGATCTTTTTGTTGTGCTTCAGGCTGATCAAAATGTCTTTCCCACAGTGGGAAGTCCTGTTGTGGCAAGCCATCCGGCTCCAGGGCGGCCTGTGGTTTACATAGCTCGTATTTCAAGTGCTTCCGGCAACGTTCAAAACTCCACTTGGTACGACCTCAACCAAGATGGTGGTGGTAGCTTTGCGGCAGTGCTTCTTGATGGTGAAGGAGTGGCAACCGATGAGCTGCGGTTGCGCGCATCTCTCACTGGTGCGCGTGGACCCGGCTGCACAAATGTGGGAAGTGGAGCCTATGCTGCAGTTTTAAAGAAAACTCTCAATACCACTGTTGGAGGGCAGCCCCTCTCGTGTCCTTGAGGCAACGGTGAGCTCACTTCTGGAGGTTTTCATGGAGAGGAAACAGAATTCCTTCCATATTGTAAAACTCACAGCCGTTGTTGAAGCGCAGTTCCGTGGGAGCAAAGAGCTTTGATTTTGAAAAGCGAAGCCGCGTGTTTCCCCGGTAGCGGCCCTCACCCTTTTCAAACACGTTCACACTGACCTCGCGAAGGGGCAGAGTGCCTTTGGAATGCCACTGCAGCTGAGAGCCGGGCTCGAGGGCAAAGAGGTAGGAGTTGATGAGGACTCCCTTTTTCCGAGCTTGAGCGTGCCTGAGAGAAGCGATCTTTGCTGTTGTTGAAAACGACTCAGCTTCCCACTTTAGGTTCAACTGGAGAGAGTCTGGAGTGGGTTCATCATCCGCTTCTTTTTTGAGAATGACTTCTGCCACAGAAAACACCTGTTTGTTGTCGCAATTCCAAAAAAGGTGGGGGGTGTTCAATTCAAGAAGCGAGGCTTTTGAGGTCAAACAAGCCGGCAGGAAAAGAGAAATCAATACAAAAAAACTGGCCTCCTCAATTGGTCGCATCACCCAGCCAGAAGAGCTCTTTTTTTGAGCAGTCTTGAGTTGTGAAACCAAGCATACATGTGGAGCAGGTGATTCAAATTGACGGCTTTTTTTGTCGTGCACCAGGTCCTCCGACTCATTCTTTTCAGGTTATCTCGAATCATGGCACAGGTGTGGTTCAGGCTAAACAAAGGGTCAAAGGCCCTTGCCTTGAGTTCTCCTTGACCCACAACACAGCCCCGATCTCCTTTGGTAGGAATGTGTGTGGCCTTGGGGAAGTGTTGGGCCAGTGGTTTAGGGTAGTGTTGGCTTTTGTCGGAGCGAAAGGTGACGCTTTCTGAACAGCACTCCGAAAGTGTGGTGAAAAGCTT
>JANQPW010001010.1 GCA_028285285.1 Silvanigrellales bacterium | reverse complement strand
TTCCCCAAGATTCTGCTTTGAAAGACACCTATTGGTCACTTTCCATCATCATTGCGACCGTGATCGGGATGTTCCTTTCCCCAGTGCTGGGCGTCATCAGCGACTACGGAGCTCTCAAGAAAAAGTTTTTGATGGGCTCCAGCCTGCTTTGTGCCACAGCCACCGCGGCCCTGTTTTTTGTGGAACCCGGCCAGATCGCGCCGGCCATTTTTGTGCTGGTTCTGGCAAGCCTTGGCTTTATGATTGGAGAAAACTTCTGTGCCAGTTTTCTGCCTGAAATCGCCACCCGAAAAACCATGGGCAAGATTTCGGGCTTGGGCTGGGGAATTGGTTATTTTGGTGGTTTGGCCAGTTTGATTCTGGCCCTCAAAATCGTGATCCAGTCAGACCCCAGCACAAACCCCAGTGCCTATGTGAGCGAAAATCAGTGGGCCATGGTGGCCACGGGAGCCTTTTTTCTGGTGGCAGCCTTGCCCACGTTTCTGTTTCTGAAAAACCGTCAGTTGCCACACCCCGAGGCCAAAAACATTGGCCTCGGCCAAATGGCCCGGCTGGGCATCCGCAGCCTTGGCGACAGTCTCAAAACAGTGAGATCCCACCCGCTGCTGTTTCGCTTTCTCATTGCCTTCACCATCTACATGGCAGGCCTTGATGCCATCATTAAGTTTGTGGGAATTTATGCGAGCTCTGAATTGCAGTTCACCAACGCCGACATCACTCTGATGTTTTTACTGTTGCAGTTTAGCGCAGCCGCAGGCGCCTTTGGCTTTGGTTATCTGGAGTCGCGTGTGGGTGCAAAAATCACGGTCCAGGCCTCGCTTTTGCTTTGGGTGGCGAGCGTGCTCCTTATTTTCTTCCTTCCCAACCTCTCTGCTCTATCAGGGGTTGATGAAAAAGATCTGTTTTTTGGAATTTCACTGCTTTCCGGCTCCGGAATTGGTGCCACCCAAAGCTCCAGCCGCACCATCGTTGGCCTTTTGAGCCACAAAGAAGACTCTGGAGAGATGTTTGGCTACTGGGGCTTCTTCATGAAGGTCGCCACCATACTTGGAATGAGTTTTGGTGTGATGTCCGATGCTCTCGACTCAAGACGCATGGCACTTTTGCTCATTCTTGGATTTTTCGTTGTGGGGCTAGCCCTCGTGAGCCGCCTGAAGCTCGACGGGAGCTCCCCCGAAGAAACGGCTTGAAAACTGGCCCTCTCAATTGGTGCCAAAGCAGGGAGCCAGTTCACTGGCCGGAGGTTCTCCTGTTGGTGAAACCTGGCCTTTCCTCCAGCCGCCTTTGAGCGAGGTGTGGGCTACCGCCTCGTTGAGAGCCCATTGCAACTCCAGCTGCCTGTCGCGAATCAGGCTCAGGTGATCGAATCCGGCATCGACGAGGCGCTGGTGCTGTTTATCAGCCAGTAGCGCATATGGGGCCCCCTCACCCTCCATGAATGTGTCCAAGGCCTGAAGCAGACTTTTCTGTTCAGCAGGGGAACTTGCACGGTGGGCTGAAATGCTCTTTCTCACAAACTCTCTGAGGCTGATCTGATGGCCTTTCACGGGCAGAAGGGCAACCCCTGCATCTTCGAAGCGCTCGGCCAAAATGTGACGGATTTTTGCGTTGGCTTCCTGCACTCTTTCATCTTCCGCATTCGGAGCCTCAGCAGAGATCGAAATCTGATGCCACGCACGCAAAAAAACCACAAAAATATCTCCGTACACGGAGTCAACGGCAAAAGCCACGTCACGCACAAAGTCTTGTATGACCTGCTCATCGAAGTCAGCGTTTTCCAGAGCCTCTGCCAGCTTCAATGACTGGGAAACGATGGATATTCCAGCATCATAGTACTCAACGGGCAACAACAACGCGGGGTAGTGAAAAGACAAGTCGTGCAGCCGAAGAGACTGTTTGGGCGCAAACACCAAGCGATGATTCAGAAACAGCTCCAGGTACTTTTTGTTGTCGCTAAACTTGTTTTCAACCGCACAGATGTTCATGGGAATGGGTGCCGATCCTGGCTTTTTGCGAAGCTCTTTGTTCAAAGCCTTCAAAAGATTTCGCGCTTCTGCGAAGCCGGGCACGCGCACCAATCGGTTTCCGGCATTCAAAAAGGGTTCCCAGACGTCGGCATCGGTTTGAAAGAACTCTGAAAGGGCTGCAAAATCCCAAATGTCGTCTCTCTTGAAGACCGCGAGATCTCTCTCATGCTTAAGATAACGGCCATTGACCCGTTGAAAGATCCATTTGCTCACGGGGGTGAAGATCCAATCCACACGCCCCCCAAACTGCCCCTGAGAAACATGAACACACCAATGGAGCAACGAATGACAGTCGGCCCGCCATTCCCATGGGCCTCCCTTGCGCGAACGGAGGAATGCGTCAAGCGGCCCCCAGGGCCGTCCGGCAAAGCCAGGAAACTTCTCTTCTAGGCCATCAGCCTCCAGCTCAATGGGATCCATGGCAAACCACAATTCATAAACAATAGCGTTCAGTCGGGCACTTTGCAGATCAGACCAGAGGGGATCAGGAGTGGAGGGAGAAACGGTGAAGATCAGCTTCAGGTTCCTCAAGACCTGTTCCGTTTTGGTGTGAGCAGCAGCATCACTGCCAAAATGCGCCAAAAACTTTTTCATTTTTACAAGGGAGTTGAGCACAACATTGAACTCATTTTCGTTGAGCTGGCGCTTCACCGTGTCTAAATGGTGCTCCTTGAGGTAGTCAAACAGAGCCCCCAGTTGCGCAGCTGTGTTTTTGAGAGCCTGTTGAACCCGGCCCGAAATCTCCGAGTTCTTCTCAGCGGCAATTGTTTCCGCGGCATCGCGCAGCACTTCCACCAACTTGTCGAGTCGCCCTTCCACTGGCTGGGCCCCCCAGTCTGCGGCAAAAGCAATGTCATGAGTTTTTTGGTTCAAAGAGCGGCTGGTGTGGTGGGGAACACAAGCCCCAAAAAACGCGGCAAAACCAAAAGTGACAAGCGCCACCTTTGCCTTCATCTCCAAAGTCACTTTGTGCATCAAAAACTCCCCTTCTCTTGGGGATGATAACATCGCATTGCACAAACGGCTGTCAGCTTCGTGTGTCTGCGATGAGCAAGGCCCTCTCCTTCAAGATGGCACGCAATCGCTCTTTGGAGTTCTCTTCCAAAATCCTTCCGTGGGCCATGACAATTCGGTCAAAGTCGAGCTGAAGGACAGCCTGCAAAGATTCTGCAAATTGTGACTTGTTTTTGACGAACAACTTGAAAAGTCGGCTGATCGCAAGGCGATTGTTTGTCCCTGCAAGGCTGAGAAAAATCCGTTCAAGGGGGCGACTTCCAGCTGCGAGATTGAAACACAAG
>JANQPW010000993.1 GCA_028285285.1 Silvanigrellales bacterium | reverse complement strand
TTGCCAGAGGCCACAGCCTTTTCCCAAAGCAAGGGGCCGTCGGGAACGGTTTCAATGTCAAACACCAAAAGCGGAGCTGGCGGCCGCACCAATTCAGATGACGGCATGGTTTCAGGCCTTCTGGCTCAGCTGCTGAGCAATTTGGAAGTTGAGTTGAACGCCAAAGCCAGATCCGCTCTTGCGAGGGTGGCCCAGGGCATTGTTTCCGAAGGCCACTCCGGCCACATCAATGTGGGCAAAAGGAGTTTTTTCGATAAATTCAAAAAGATAGGCGGCAGCAGTGGAACTGCCGGCCGAACCTGCCGTGGCCCCTATGTTGCACAGATCGGCAATGGTCGATGATTTGATATCGTTTTGAGCTTCTTCCCAAACGGGGAGCTGCCAAACCCTTTCTCCTGCTTCTTCAGAGGCCTTTGTGACCACCTCTGCCGCAGCGTTGTCAGGGTGAGAAAACAGTCCAGCCCCATAATTTCCAAGAGCCACAACGATGGCACCGGTAAGGGTGGAATACTCAAAAATGTAGTCGGGCTTCAGTTCTTTTTCGGTGAAGGCCAGCGCATCGCAGAGCACGACTCGGCCCTCAGCATCTGTGTTTTTGATTTCCACTGTTTTGCCGGAATAGGTCGTGAGCACATCATTCACTCGATAGGCATGTGCGTCGACCAAGTTTTCACAAAGGGCGGCAATTGCAAAAACGCGAACGGGAAGCTTCTGTTCGGCAATGGGCAAAATAGAGCTGAGGGTGATGGCTGCGCCCGACATGTCGTATTGCATGCCAACCTGGTGTGTGGAGCCCTTCAAAGAATAACCGCCGGCATCCATGGTGAGGCCTTTGCCCACAAAGGCGATGGTCTTCTCATACTTTTCAGGAGTGTATTCAATCACCACAAACTGGGGTTCTTGTGCGCTCCCACTAGAAACGGCCAGCATGGCACCGAAACCCAATTCCTGGAGTTCGGCCCGGCCTCGAATGGTTGTTTTTAAGCCCAGTTTCTCCGCTTTTTCTTTTGCCCAGTTGGCCACGGCTGTTGGTGTGGCACGGTTGGGAGGAGCGTCTTGCAAAAAGCGGCAAAACGAAGTGGCTTCCGCAAATGAATTTGTTTGTGAAAGAAGGGTCTCGTCGACTTTTTCCGGGGAAACCAAGGTCACGGTGCAAAGAGTCTCGAGCTGGGCCTTTGCCTCATCGTTGAGGTTCTCAAGCGGATACTTATAGAGGCCAAACGAAACTCCCACCGCGGCTTGGGCAAGGTTCTCTGGTGTTGCAGTGTGCCGCGACGGCCCCGTAACGGCAATTCCCTTGTGGCTTTTGTCGGCGGTGAGCTCGCCAACTTTCATGCCGAGTTCTCGGGCACGAGCAGAGGAACGGTCGGTTTTCTTTCCGGCCCCAACGAGGAGCAGGCGCTGGGCTGTGGAATTGGCAGGGGGCACGCTTGTGGCTGTTTGCAGCCACTTCCCAGAGAAGTCTCCAAGGTCAATAAGGCTACCAATGTGCTCGGTCAGGGCAGTGTCACCATCAATTTGAGACATGGCTTCAGGCTTGAGCTTTCCGTCTTCAACTTGGTCTTCGTCGATGAACACCGCGAGCAGATCAGCACCCAAATCTTTGGCGGAGAGTTTGTGCGCAACATTCACTGGTTTTAGCATG
>JANQPW010000979.1 GCA_028285285.1 Silvanigrellales bacterium | reverse complement strand
GGCTCACAAAGGAACGTTTGGTGCGAGATTTGGCCAGACCAACCAACACAACGTTTTGCAAGTTCATGCCATCCAAGACCCGCTTCACTTCTCGAACCTGCGGTTCGCCTCCGTCAACCAAAAGCAGGTCGGGCACATCCGTGCCAGAGGCATCCCGAAAGCGGCGGCGCATGACTTCACGCATGCTGCCAAAATCATCTTGCCCTTGCACACTACGAATGACGTATTTGCGGTACCGGCTCTTGGCGGGTTTCGCCTCCAAGAACACAACCTGAGAAGCCACGGTTTCCGTTCCCTGGAATGTCGAAATATCGAAACATTCAATCCATGAAGGTGGGGTTTCCAGACCTAAAAAGGTTTGCAAGCCTAAGAGCATTTGCTCGGCCTTGTCGGACACCTCTTTTTTATCTTGGTAGCGTTGCCGCGCGTTTTCAAGAACAGCTTCCGAGAGGCGCTTGAGCGCCGTACGCAATTCCTTCCCCTGAAATGAGGGCTTCAAAGCCTGTCGCAATGCTTCGAGACCACAGCTCACTCTCACGTCTCCTTCACCCGCAACTTGTTTCAGGTAGCTCGCAAGCTCCTGAGTTTGTGCTTCAGTCCAATGCCCCTCTGGGTCAAAAACAGTCACATGGTCGACAGCGTTGTTTTCCAGATAAAACTGCCGCAACAGACCAAAAAGCGAGTCTCGTCGCAGCGCAGACTGATGGTGCTCCACACCCTCATTTTCAAAAGCCGGCACGTCGAGCGAATAGCGACTGCAAGAAGCGTGTGAAACAACGAGACGGCCCTGGCGAAGCCCAGACACGTGCACAGCAAACTGATCATGCCCCCAGAACACCCCAATAAGGTCCACATTGAGTGGCCACTCCAGATCAACCCCTTGGCCCAAACGGAGTTCATCTATGGCCTTGATCTGATCGCGATAGGTGGCAGCCCTCTCGTAATCCGTCGACGTGGCCGCTTGCTCCATCAACCCCAGAAGCTTCTTGCGGACGGCATCCACATCACCCCTGAGTAGGGCGAGCACGGAATCAAGATGGCGTTCATATTCGGGGCGGGACACTTCAAGGTGACACGGCGCCAGACACTGCTTCATGTGATAGTAGTTGCAAGGTCGTGGAATCGTCTTGAACACGTGCGGTGTGCACTTCACCAAGGGAAAATACCGACGAATGACAGTTAGAAGGCTCGCCATTTGGCCACCGTTGGCAAAGGGTCCAAAGTAGCGAGCACCATCTTCTTTGCGATGCCGCACCATGCGAACCCGTGGCCAATTCTCTTTTGTGTCAATGCGCACATAGGGGTACGCTTTGTCGTCGCGCAGCAGCACATTGAAGGGCGGCTTGTGACTCTTCACAAACTGACTTTCGAGAATGAGCGATTCATTTTCATTTTGCACCAGCACCACCTCAAAATCGATGATGCGCGCCACAAGCTGGCGCGTGCGATAGGGCAAGCGTTCAAAGCCATAAAAGTAGGTCTTCAAGCGGTTGCGAAGGTTTCGTGCCTTGCCCACATAGAGGACAACGCGCCCCTTCCCAAAATGCATATAAATCCCAGGACCTTCTGGTGCCAGTCGGGCTTTTTGGCGGAGCGTTTCCAACATCGAGCTCACAGGCAGATTCCCCTTCCAAGGGCTCTGAGAATCACAAACAATTCAAGACAACAGCTGATTAAGACTACTCATGACAATTTTTTTTTGCTAGCCTCGAGCCGACACCATTTGGAGACCACATTGAAAACAGAATCCACCCACGAGCCCCTGTCGGCAGACCAATTTCTCTACTCTTGCAGAGAGGCTCTCACAGCTCGAAGCACAAAGTCTGGGTTTGACTCCCACCTGAGATTCGATCCTTTTTTGTTTGGCGAGTACAAAACCCCCCGCAGCACAACTGTGACGGCATTCAAGCGCGAACTCAAGGCGGTGTTTGACCACGCCTATGCGTCCAGTCCTCAGTTCAAGCGCAAGACTGAAATCGACCTGGAGTCGATCTCTTTCTTTTCTTTAGCCATTGCCACACTTATGGCCGACATTGAAAGCCTCTTCAAAGAATTCGCTGGCTTGCGGCTCCCCACGGTCAAAGGCGTTCCCGGCTCGGTGAAAGACTCGGCCAAGCTTGAAAGCCTCAACCATCTGTTTAAAAAGTACGCCGAGTTCCAAAAAGAGGCTCGTGACTCTGGCTCTGATGAAGAGGGTGAAAACGCTCCTCTGGAGTTCAATCCCCTCCCCCTCGAAGAAGACGGGGATGTTGAAGAAGACATGGTCGTGCTGTCCGAAGAGTTTTGGAGCCTCGTGTTTGCTCAAGTGCGCAAAACATTTCCAGTGCACCACAAGGCCATTTCATCGTTCATCAACTGGCACTTCCAACCGGAGATTGAACCAGAGGAAATCGACTGGCGCATCCGCCCCCCTGTTGGAGAAGCCTTTGGGCAGTTCATCCGCAGCATCCAAGGGCCCCGCGCAGGAGCGCAGTCTGGTCGCTCCGGTCGTTTTGTGAGAGAAGGCCAAAGCGGCAGTCGTGGCCCGTCTGATCGCGGCAGTGGCCGCAGCAGTGGAAATGGTGGCCGCACCACAGAACGAAGCGCGCGCGATGGTCGCGGCGACTCTCGCCAGGCTCGCGGCTCCGCTTCCGGCTCCAGTGCCTCTCGAAGTGGCCGAGAGTTTGACGAGCGGGGACGAGATCGGAACCGAACGGCCCCAGAGCGCGGCACGCGTTCGCGGAGACCCCAAGCCGATGAAGGCAATGGGGGCCGCAGCGAAGCAGAAACGGAAGAGATGAGCCAAGCGGCACTGCAAGACTTAGAGCGTAATATTCGGATCTTGCAAAAGAACTCTCGTCGGCCAGGGATCCGACTGAAGCCGCAAAACTCCTTTTTTCGACGCATTCAGCACATGCATGCCAAGGAAATGGGCTATGAAACCGAATCTGTTGGTGAGGCTAAGGACCGCTGCGTCTTTGTGAAAAACAAAGAGTGACCTTTTTTTTTCTTGAAAAACAGGGTTTTAGCTCACTTTGTTTAAGTTCCCCACCGCATTGGCCGATAAAACCTATGTGGTCTTGATTTTATTAGAGGAACTCCCATGCTGAATCTCCTGAACCGATCCCTTCGCTGTGTTGTGTTGTTGTCTGTGAGCTCCCTCGTGCTGTCTCCCCTGCTTGCTGTTGAGGCCGAAGCATCCGGCAAGAAGAACCGGAACTCGCGGGTGAAAGGTGCCAAACAAGGTCAGTCGAAAAAGATCCGCTATAAAAAAGACACCAAGGTCGACTTTGACGATGAGCTCATTGAAGGGGGTGTGAAAAACCCCTTCCAGTCAATGATTGGCGGCCGCGATGGCGACAACAAATCTGGCTTCATTAAGATCCGCAAAGAGTGGCACGATCAAATGATCATGAGCGTCAACGGCCTGAGCCAATAGCTTCCACGAGCGACCGGCTCCTCACCGCATATCTTCTTCATTTTGAAGGCGGTTGGGGCTTTTGATCGGTCTCAAGTGCGTGCAGAGCCTCCCGAGCAAGCGCGTTGCCAGCGTCTGTTCTTCCTTGCGCAATGCGAAGGTCCACCACATTGAAAGTGACACGAGATTTTTGAGCAAGCTTATCGAGGATTTTCCGGTAGCTCGGCATACCCTTCGCAAGATTGCTCTGCAGAAAGAGTGATGTTTCATGAGCCATCATGCGGGAACATTGCAATCGTCGCACGGTTGGTGGTCCAGCAGATACTGTTCTTCCACCAAAACCCAAAAAGCCGCCAACTTGCTCGGTGGGATACTCCCAGCGAGCAAGCGAACAGAACTGCTTCATGCTCACTCCCGTGCCACCGGTATCCCGCTGTTGCATGTTGATGAGACCCTCGCGCACCCCATTGTGAGACAACTTCACAAGAAAACGCGACGCCCCGCCGTGAGAGCCAATTTGCAAGAAGCTCGGAAGACTGGAAGCGATTGACAAAGCTCCCTCCACCTCGCGCAGATCCCAGTGCACCAGAGACTCCTTCAAAAGCACGGGGACACCCCAGTTCTGATTTGTTTGGGAGTTAGGAGAACCCGAAGTCGTGTTTTCTGAGCCTCCAATGTGCCCTCCTTCGCTTCTGAAAAAGTCGTAGTAGGCCGTCATGAAACTCATGTAGTCCGCACGGTTGCGATCAGCTTTGTCTTTAGTGCTAAAGATGGCGCCAACGGCGTTCACATCAAATTTCTGCTTGAGCTGCTCGTCTTGGTTCACGTTCGCAGGGCCCTTGTCCACATCGGAGGTTGCGTCGGGCTTTCCAAAAATGGACATGCTCGCGGTGACCACAGGGTTTCCGCCAGAGCGGATCTTCGTGAAGCGACTCACAAGCCCATGGCGAGGGTGGTTGCTCAAGAGCGTGTCGAGATAGTAGGCCATCATCCAATTGGACAGCCGGCGATCGGGCCAACCGCCCCCCACAGCCACATAGGTCTGC
>JANQPW010000975.1 GCA_028285285.1 Silvanigrellales bacterium | reverse complement strand
AAGCTCGCGCTCAGCACAACACTGCGCACGATCCCGCTCAAGCGGGAGAGCAAGACGCCCACTGCTCCGCGAATGCTCCGCCGTGTGACAGAACCGCTTTTTTCAACTGGGGTCAACCACCACACCTTCTTCTGATCACCGCCCTTAACCCCCCCAGCATACCCAGGCCTTGGCCCCTTGCCAAACAACCCACCGCAAACCTGTGCCCGCTCTTTCTCAGGGCTTTGCGCCTGCCCCTGGCCTCTGCTATCGTGCCTGCCACCATTTGCCCTTCCCATTGCGGAGATCTGCATGAAGACCCAAAGGCTCAGAGATGAATTTTTCGCCTTCTACGAAAAAAAAGGCCACAAACGTGTTGCTGGAGCCTCGACCATTCCCTCGGGAGACGCCACGATTCTGTTCACAATCGCTGGAATGACCCCCTTCAAAGACATTTTTTCTGGAAAAGCGCCAGCACCCCACCCCCGACTGACCAATGTGCAGAAGTGTGTGCGCGCTGCCGACCTGGAAGATGTGGGGCTCGACGGGCGCCATCTCACGTTCTTTGAAATGCTCGGGCTGTGGTCTTTTGGTGACTACGGCAAAAAGGAGTCCATTGCTTGGGCATGGGAGTTCATCACCACTGTGTTGAAGCTCGACACCGAGCGCATTTGGGCCACCGTGCACACCTCCGACGAAGAGAGCATCGGCTTCTGGAAGGCCGTTGGTCTTCCCGCCGACCGGATTGTGGCATTGGGTGACGACGACAACTTTTGGGCCATGGGCCCCACAGGCCCCTGCGGCCCTTGCAGTGAGATCTACTTTGACCAAGGGCCAGAGGTGGGGTGCAAAGCTCAAGGCAAGGGGATCTGCAACGGGCCAGGATGCGATTGCGATCGCTACCTCGAGTTTTGGAACAACGTGTTTATGGAGTTCAACAGAAAGCCTGACGGCAGCCTCGAACCCCTGCCACAAAAAAACATCGACACCGGAGTCGGTTTGGAGCGACTGGCCGCCCTGTGCCAAAAGCAAACAAGTGCCTATGGCACCGACGCCTTCTTGGGCCTGGGCCAGAGCGTGTGCGACACCCTCGGTGTTCAAAGCCCCCTTTCCGAGCTGAGCACATCAGACCGCCAGTGTGTGCAGGTCATCAGCGATCACCTGCGCACCCTCACCATCACCCTTGCCGACGGAGCCGGGTTTTCCAACGAAGGGCGCGGCTATGTGCTCCGGCGCATTCTGCGCCGCGCGGTGCGCTATTCTCATCGGCTTCGAGAGAGCCAAGGACAAAACCCGACAGTGGCCTTGCTCCACAAACTCCCGGCGGCCGTGTGCCAAGCTCTCGGCGATTTCTACAGCGAACTCCGTTCGGAAATCCAGCGGGTGTCGCAGCTCATTCACGACGAGGAACAGCGTTTCCTCAAAACCCTGGAAACCGGTCTTGCTCACTTCAACGAGCGCGCCGCCCCGTTAAAGGAGGGAGACGCCTTTCCAGGTGAAGAAATTTTTGTGCTGCACGACACTTTTGGCTTTCCCTCCGACCTCACAGCACTGCTTTGTCGCGAGCGCGGCCTGCAGGCCGATGAAGCGGGCTTTGAGAAGGCAATGGAACAGCAAAAGCAACGCTCTCGCGAGAGTTCACAGTTTTATGCCGGAACAGACCTCGGTGACTTTCAAAGCGTGACTTCCCCATTGGCCGGGGCTGGCCATATCGACAGTGTTTTCTGTGGTTACCACTTGACCAGCGACCAAAGTGCCCATGAGTGGGCCACGGCAGAGGCCGCCCTGCCCAACCCCCTCGACCATGTGTCTCAAGCCGCTGGTGCCGGCACAGCTCAGCTCTTTCGCACCCACGCCGAGTCTCAGCACCTCGACGTCATCTTCTCGGCAAGCCCCTTTTATCCCGAAGGGGGTGGCCAAGTTGCCGATGAAGGCTGGATTGTTTTTGGAGACAGGGGTTCCGCTACCGCAGCTGTTTTTGAGGTCGTCGCTGTGCGCAAGGTGCCTGAGGGAATTGCCCACACGCTCAGGCCGCACCCGTCAAAGGGTCAAAACCAACCAGCGGAAGTGGGCAACCCCGACGGCTTGAGGCACACCCTCTCCCAACCCCTCGTTTTTTTAGTGAACCAGCGCTTGCGGCGTCTCACTGCGAAGAACCACTCGGCGACACACCTCCTTCATGCAGCCCTTCGCAAGGTTTTGGGAGAGCATGTGCGCCAAGCGGGCTCACATGTTGACGCTTCCGGACTGCGCTTCGACTTCAGTCACCCACAAGCCCTCACAGCCGACGAACGGGCCCAGATCGAAGACACGGTTTTTTCGTGTGTTGAAGCTGCGCTCAGTGTGGAAACCCTCGCAGATGTTCCTATTGCAGAAGCAAAACAAATGGGTGCTCTCGCCATGTTTGGAGAAAAGTATGGCGAAACGGTGCGTGTGTTGCGCATGGGTGAGGGCGTTTCTGTGGAACTCTGTGGCGGCACCCACGTGACCAACACCGCGGAGATCGGCGACTTTCGCATTCTCTCGGAAGGAAGCGTGACCAGCGGCGTGCGCCGCATTGAAGCCCGCACCGGCAGAGGCCTGAGGGAATGGAGCCTCAGCCGAGAGAAGCATCTCGAAGCAGCAGCTGCAACACTGCGAACGACACCAGCCGAGCCCACGGCCCGGATCGAACAACTCAAGGAAAGCGAAAAGTCGGCCAATCGGCGCGCCGAAGACCTGCAAAAGAAGCTGGCAGGTCAGGCCTCACAAGATCTCGCCAGCGATGCTACGGAAGTAGCCCCCGGAGTCAAACTGTGCACCCACAACCTCGGGACCTTGGAAAACCCAAAGGAACTCGAGAATCTGGGAGACACTCTCAAACAAAAAACCCAAGGAGTGGTGGTGTTGGGTGCTGTCTTCAAAGACAAACCTCAGCTCATGGTCTTGGTTCACCCTCAGGTGCGCCAAACACACAAGGGAATTGCGGCGGGCAGTATCATCAAGAACATCGCCTCCCATATTGAAGGCCGAGGCGGTGGCAAACCAGAATTTGCGCGCGCAGGCGGGCAATTGGTTGACGGCGTCGATGCTGCCTTGCAAAATGCAGCCGAAGTGGTTCGCACCCTTGCACAGGAGAATTGAATCCATGGCCCAATTGAAGATCTACACCACTGCGGTGTGCCCCTACTGCGATCAAGCAAAAGCCCTTTTTCAACAGCAGGGCTTCGACTACACTGAGGTGCGGATTGACCAAGATCCTGAGCTGTTTCAAAAGCTCTCTCGTGAAAACAATGGCTGGCGCACGGTGCCCATGATTTTTGCAGGCGAGCGTTTTTTGGGGGGCTACACAGATGTCTACGAACTCCATCAAAAGGGTGAGCTCGCAGGCCTCGCGCGCTAGGGCCTGGATGGCCCACGGGCTGATGGCCAGCCTCTTGTTTTTTTTGGGTGGCTGCCAGGTCACCTTTGTGGCCGATGGCGCCAGCGCAAACAGCTCCTCCTTGGTGCGCTACGTTCACATTCCCAGCGCCGGAGATCGCACAGCCCACGGTGGTCTCTCCTGGCGCCTCACACAGGCTGTGCACCTCAAGTCTCTGCAACACACACAGCTGCGCACGAGCTCTCTTGACGACGCCCGTGTGGCAGTCGACCTTCAGGTCACTCAAGTTTCTTGGGTGGTCAATGAGGTGTCGGAGTGCGACCCGAAAGACGACGCTTTTGAGTCGGCACAGATCGGTTCGGCCGCCTACCGCTGCAACACCATTAAGTACTCCGTGGAGCAAGCAGAGGTCACCTCGGAGAAAGAAACCCTTAAAGCGGAGATCATGGCCCACGCAATTGATCTCAAAACGGGAAAAACCCTGTTTCAAAAAACGCTTCGGGCCGCTTCGGGCACCTTCGACGTGGTGGGTGACTCCACGGTGAATGGCAACTTAACCGACCGCCCCGAACTGCATGCAGTGCGTTATCTCGACAACCGCGATCGAGCTCGCAACACCGTGGCCCAAACCCTGGCCGAACGTGTGACCTCGCTGCTCCTCAGCACAACCTGGCCTCGCTGACAGAGCCTTGGAACGATTCTCCGGTTTTCCTTTTTTTGTTCAACGGTGTAAAGCTTCGGCAGCTTGAACACACCACCGACCACGAAAGGACTTCATCATGGCCAGCAGCCCCAGCCGCATCCAAGCATGGGCGCAAGACGAGCAAAAACTCAAAGGCATCGCAAACACTGTGCGCGGTCTGTGCATGGACACGGTGCTCAAAAGCAAATCGGGGCACATTGGGCTGCCACTGGGCGGTGCAGACATGGCCACTTTTCTCTACTTTGCCGTGATGAACCACTCACCTCACGAGCCCCAATGGATCGACCGCGATCGCTTTGTGCTCTCTGCCGGTCATGGCAGTGCACTGCAGTATGCGCTGCTTCATTTGGCGGGCTATGCTGTTTCAACAACAGATCTGCAAAACTTCCGACAGCTGGGGAGCAATACCCCCGGACACCCCGAATATGGGCTCACACCAGGCGTGGAGTGCACCACAGGCCCCCTTGGCCAGGGCCTGGGAATGGCCGTGGGCATGGCCTTGGGAGAAGCACACCTTTCCTCACAACCCACTCTCCAAGGTGAAAGAACGGGCCATTCCTCTTCGGCGGAGGGAAACGAGGAGCCCTTGGACCACCGCACATTTGTGATTGCGGGAGATGGTTGCCTCATGGAGGGTATTGCTTCAGAAGCAGCCAGCCTTGCGGGGCACCTCGGCCTCAACAAACTGATTGTGCTGTATGACGACAACCGCATCACCATCGATGGCCACACCGACATCAGCTTCAGCGAAGACGTTCCCGCCCGCTTCAAAGCCCTCGGTTGGAATGTTTTTGCAGCCGATGGTCACGACTTTTCAAGCCTGGGCAAGGCCATGGATCAAGCTCTCCAGGAGTCGGAGAAGCCAGCCGGTGCCTCAGGGCCTTCGCTGATTGTTTGCCGCACCACGCCCGGCAAGGGGCTCTCTCGCTGGGAAGACCAGGCAAAAGTCCACGGCAACCCCCACACGGCTGAAGACGTGCAACAGGCAAAGTCTGACCTGGGCCTTGACCCTCATCAAAGCTTCTGGGTGAGCCCCGCGGTGAGTCAGGATTGCGCAGCAATGATGGAACAGCGTGTGGCCAAACACAAGCGGTGGAACTCCCTTTGGGGTGCCTCGTGGTTGGATGATTTTCACAAGCGCACCGACAGGGTCCTCCGCTTTTCAGCCGAAGATCTCAAGGGAGCGCAAACCTCAGCGGCCACACGCCAGTCGGCTGGGGCAGCCCTTTCTCTTGCTGCTTCACGCCTGCCAGCCATGATAGGCGGTTCGGCCGATTTGGCCGGAAGCAATGTCTCCACCCTGGCCGACAGCAGTTTTATGAAGAAGGGCGAGTGCTCAGGACGCAACATTCACTTCGGTGTTCGCGAGCATGCCATGGGAGCAATCACCAACGGACTTGCCCTTCACGGGGGGCTGCGCCCTTTCTGTGCCACCTTTGCTGTTTTTTCCGACTACATGAGGCCAGCCATTCGCCTGGCCGCACTCATGCAGATTCCAAGTGTTTTCATTTTCACGCACGACTCCTATGCGGTGGGAGAAGATGGACCCACACACCAACCCATTGAGCATG
>JANQPW010000969.1 GCA_028285285.1 Silvanigrellales bacterium | reverse complement strand
GCTGATAAAGAGCGCTCAAAAATCTGCAACTCGTCGATCAAACCTTTCATATCGCGAACTCCGGCATTCAGAGGCTGGTTGCCAATGGCCACGCGAAGTCCCTGTCTATTTTCGATGCCGCCACTTTGAGTCTTTTCTTCTAGGAGCCTCCCATTTTGATAAAACCGAAGTTGATGGCCATTCCAGGTAACAGCGATGTGGGTCCATTTGTTGAGCCGAACATTTGAGCGACGAATCAGGTAGCTCTTGGTTTTGCCGTCTGTTCGCATGCGAAATCGCATCCGCAGACGTTTTCCTTTTTTGCGTGAGTAGAGGCCCAGCATCCAATCGTGGTCGCGCACAGCTGTTCCTTTGGCTCTTGAGATGATTCTCATGTCTCCCCGCATTTCTGGCCGCACCCAAGCGGAAAGGGAGAGGGCATTTTTGTTCACACGAAGATCTCCGAGGCTAACACGCCCCTGAGAGCCTCCAATGCGCAGCGCCTGACCTTTGAGTCCTGCGTCAACTGTTGCTTCCGAGGAGAGGGTTCCCGCTGCACGGCTGATCGATCGATCTGGCACCCTTGAGTCTCTGAGCTCATCAAAGTTCCAACTGCCAATCAGGTGCGAAGGAAGGGTCTTAAATTGGTTGATGGTCAGCTCTCCATAAGCACCCGTGTTGAAATAGAAAGGCTGAAGGGGACCTTGCTTGGCTGGGGTGGGCTCGTTGGGGTATTCCTCTGCATCTGAAATGCCGAGGAGCAGATTGTTTTCCACAACTGAGTTGCGCAGAAGCGTGTTGTTGCTTAAGCGTCTTGGGTTCAGCGACGTGTTGTCAATGATGTTGTCTCGAACGGCGATGGTTGAGAAGTCATTCTGAGAGCTCAGTCCGAACAGAGCATTCGATCGTGCCGTTATGTCTGATTTAACGTGATTGTTGTAAAAGTAGAGACCCTGGTAGGGGCCGCTTTCGCGGTACACCCCCCGACCAGGGTTGAGAATCAGGTTGTCGTGAAAAAAGGTGGGACCCAACGATCGGGCTGGGCTAAAGGAACGGAGAATGTGACCTCCATTGACCTCCAGATCGTCCGTTCCCAAAAGATTTCTTGAGATCTCAGCACCATTTCGAGGCCACTCAATGGCGTAGCTTCTGGGAATCCAATTGTGATGAATCCAAAAAGAGCGCCTTCCTGGGGGTTGCACAGGCCCACCACTGAATTTGGGTATGGAGACCACACCCTTCAGAATGTTGTGGTCGAATTCCACTTCTGAGTCGTTCTCGAAAGGGAACTCTATGGCAAAACTCACGTTGATCGTGTTGTGATGAATGCGCAGGTTTCGCGCCAACCTGCCTTTGATTCCAAAAAAGTTGGTGGGGTGCTCGGCAGTGCGAGAAATCACGTTGTTGTGTATTTGAGAATCTCTCGCAAAGGTCACAAAGATGGCTGCTCCAGTGATGCCCTGATCAATTCCCGGGCGTCCACCTGCGTTGACAAACAGATTGTCTCTGATTGCAGATTCGGTCATTCGGAAGGTGCGCACGGAGCACCACAGAGCATTTTTGAAGTGTATGTCGTGCAGAGTCAATCGTGTCATTCGGTTTCCAAAGAGAGACCCGTGCAGTTGCTGGTTCCCGTCGAGTGTGAGGTGACTGATGGTCAAGTCATCGGTTTGATCGGGCAGGCTGAAGAGGTAGGCCTCTGCATTGACCGTTCTGTGGTCAATTTGGTTGTCTGGCAGACTGTCTGTGCCAGGGTTCCAATCAGGGCTCGGTTTGATGACTGTTTCTTCTGCACCAGCGCCCGCAATGGTCATGCCAGGCTTCGGTTTGAGCGGCTCTGAAATCTCGAACACACCCGACTCGATGTTGACGGTATCGCCGGGCTGGCCATTGTTGATGGCTTCTCTGAGCTCTTCCGCTGTGGTGATGGCGGCCTGAGCCAGCTGAGGGAATGTGATGGAAAGGATCAAAGTCAAAAGAAAGCGTTGAAAGAAATCAGTCATGAGAGTTCCTTTGTTCTCTAAGTCTACGGAACCATCTGCTAAGGGAAGCGCACTTCCTTGGAGTATCAAGTCTAAAAATTCTTGTGCAGCTTTTCGGAAGGGACGCTCAGCCACCTGAGGCTTGGAGCACAGGGAGAATCTGTTCTTTGTGGCATTGCAGAGCTTTAGGAATGGAATCTGACCCAAGCTTCAAGAAGGTCTGCTGATCTCCCATCCGCTTTGATGCGTGCCATCAAGCGGTCGGTGGCATGCGACTGGCCAGCGGTGCGGTTGCCGTTTTGATCGTATTCATACGACTCCACGGGAGTGTCGTTCCAGTCCATAGTCACAATATTATGCTAGATATTTCCATTGTCATCGGTCGGTTTTCTCTTGATTGTCACGTGTTTCTTCATTTCCTCAGCAATGAGCTCGGACTCTGAGACCACAACATGGGATTCGTCTTTTGTTCCATTTGCTATCCATTTAGAAACACGACTCTCAATCCAAACGACAAGAAAAAAGCCAAGAAGTATGGCTGGAAATACGGCGAACACTGGAACATTCGATAGTCTGATAAGGACGAATAGAGAAAGGTAAACGATGCCGATGAGCAAGAAAATAAAGGGACCCTTATTCGTGTCGATTAGCCTTTTTAAACCAGTAAATCTTTGAGTGCGACTACTTATCTGACTCTCTAGCCCGAAACAGTTTGATCACTAAAGCTGAAAGTGCTCCACCTGCATCAGCAAGGGCATTGATTGCCTTGTCAGCTGTGTATCTAACGCTTCCTGTTACGGAAAGCAGAGGGCTTGAGCGGGTCTGAGATGAGTTGTGTTGTGACAGATGAAGTAGCGCCTGCGGCCCCTCCGAGCAGCGTGGTGCCGGCGACATAGGAGGCTACTCCTTGAGCGGCGAAGTAGGTTGCTGCGGTTCCAAAGGCAGCACCCACAGCGGCACTCGCTGCAACGTGGGAAACTGTCCTCCGTTCTGGATCCAAGAGAGCATCCAGTGCGCCAAAGCCAGCTCCGACCGCCGCGCCAATAGCCGGGAAAGCGAGAGCCGGCAAAAGACCATTCTCATCCTTGTTCATAACAGGGCTGTTCCCCGAGTAAACATACAAGTTTCCTTGCCCGCCTTCAAAGAGGATGGGGTCACGGGCGGTCCAACGG
>JANQPW010000961.1 GCA_028285285.1 Silvanigrellales bacterium | reverse complement strand
AAGGAAATTCAGGCGCTTGAAGACACCCCTTGGCACAGGTTTCTTCAGGAGCGCTTTCGCAAGGCTTTTTTGCGGAGAGAGCATTCCCGACTCTCGGGTTTGTCGAAACTGAAAGACAAACTAGTGTATCCACTCCTTGAAGATCTTCAGAACCTCCGCACCATTCTTGTGGATGACTGTGAGCTCCTCGAGCTCGGGGAGTTTCTTAAAAAGCACTCAGCCACCCAGATGACGAAATTGCATCGCTTTTTGGAGCACTCCGAGCTTCAGGAGTACTGTCTGATTTGGAATCTGATAGACGCGATGTTTTTGAGAGCTGGCGTTGTGGGTGGAGTTGGTGCAGGGGGAGGAGCAGAAAAAGGTCTTATTTGCGATCATCTCTCTCGCATCGATGTTTTGAGACAGGAACGATCAAAAGTCGTTCAGTCTCAGTTCCTCCAGGAACTCGCTCTTTCCAAAAAGCGTGTTGAGTCGCTGTTTTTGAACAACAAGAGCCATGCTGTTGACTCGTTTGCAGAGGTCGATTCTCTTTTTGAGAGTGTTGCCACCGCCGATTCAAAAGAGGCGGCTCAGAGATCGTTTGAAAAGTTGAAGAAGCTGCTGCAGAAAGTGTTTCGTGTGTGGCTCCTTCGCAAGGATCAAGTTTCGTTGTTATTGCCACGGGCTCGAAACAGTTTTGATGTTGTGATTATAGACGAGGCCACTCAATGCAGGGTTGATGATGCCATTCCAGTGCTTGCTAGAGCCAAAAAGGTGATCGCGGTTGGAGACGACAAGCAAACTGTGCTGCAGCGAGTTTCTCCCATAGACGACTATCTGTTTCACGACTTAGAACTGGAAGAACACTTGGAGCGTGTGGGAGCAACGGGTGTCAAAGCCGGTGGCTCCCATATTTTTGGACTCGTCAAAGGGCTCAAGCAAGCACGAATACTGCTCGATGAGCACTACCGGTGCCCTCCCGAAATCATAGAGTTCTCGAACCACTACGTTTATGCAGACCAGCTGAAGATCATGCAGTGGAAGCCAAAGGGAAGCCCACCGGCTGTGGTTGTGGACCACACTGAGAAGCGCACACGCATTCGGAATAGACCCACGTCTGGAAAGTACAAGGGTGTTGAAAAAAGTATGATCGATCGGTTTTTCGGTTTTGTGGAGCGGAGCATTCTTGCTTTTGAAGCCGAGTCGGGTCGTAAGGTGAACCTCAATACCGACGTGGCAATCTGCTACTTTTTGCTCAAAAACCAGGAATATGTTCAGGAGGCAAAGGCTCATTTTCTCCGCAGAATGAATCGAGGAAATGAACTTCTTGATGGAGCTGGTGCAGCTCTTCAGGGAAAAGAGAGAGATCTTATTTTCTATTTGTGGGACATCACCAAAGCCAACTACGTTGCCTTTTTACAGGGAGATGATCCCACTAAGCGAAAAGGCGAGCTGAATGTTTTGATGAGCCGCCCTAAGTTGAGAGCTTATCATTATCTCCACAAAGACTTTGCTTCGCTCAATCACTCACGCTCGTCAATTGCCAGTTTTCTGTGGGAAACACTCCACAGAAACTCAGGCAAAGCAAAGTTGGATGCTTCCGATGTGGTTTATTTGAGACAGCAGGCTCCTGATCCTCGTCATGTTCCCTGGAAGCGTGGAGATGGCCATCTTCTCTATGAGCTTTTAAAACGCGTTTTTGCTGTGAATGGCTTGTCGCGTGAATTTGCTCGGTATGAGCCGCAATTTGGTGTTGCCGTTGCGAGGGTCGATCGCAGAGTTGACCTCATCCTCAATGAGAAACGTGGAGCGGGCCACACCATTCGAGGTGAGCCCAAGCGGGTCGCTATTGTTGAGCTCTCTGGATTTGAGCAGCAGGCCAATGCCGACCAGCTGTGTCAATATGCGGCGGTTTTGACTCGGGCAAAGCCGAGCCTCACTCCACTCTTTATTCATCTTCAGGAGCTCTTCATTCCCGGATCATCAGCATTTCGCCGCATCCGCGAGAGTCTTGTGACGCGCGAGCGGGCCTTCTCAGAAGGCGACGATTGACAACGCCATTTGCTTCTCGCAGCTCTTGGTCCTAGAAGATCGCTTGAGTTGGGAGGTGAGACATGAAGCGTGATGTTGTGATCTTTGGCGGAACTCATGGAAACGAGAGAACCGGCGTGGAGCTGGTGCGTTATTGGTCTAGTCAACCTCAAGTTGTGGAGCGTGATCACCTTTGCACGCTTCTGATTTCTTCAAATCCAAGAGCCATTGCCCTCAACCGCCGTTATGTGGATCATGACCTCAATAGGAGCTTTTTGGCTGCAGATTTGAAAAAACCAGGAAACTCTGACACCACCCGCTCTCTTTATGAGTTTGACCGTGCCCGAGAGCTGGCTCAGCAGCTCGGTGATTCCGTCGACCTCTCCCAAAGCTTTCTCATTGACCTTCACACGACCACCTCTGCAATGGGCCCAACGGTCATCATCACCACTGATCATTGGCAGAATTTTTGGGTGGCCGCCTATGTTCAAGCTCGTCTACCCCAGCTCCGGGTGATCACAAACATACAGGAACGGGAGGCTTCGCCCTTTGTGAATGCGCTGAGCCCCTTTGGATTTTGTGTGGAAGTTGGTCCGGTAGCACAGGGTTGCCTCAGGCACTCCGTGCTTGACCTTTGCAGCAAAATCACACAGCTCTCCCTCGATGCCTTGGAGCTTCTCCAGGTTTCCGAGGAGCGAGTGCCCCAAGTTGGTCTTCCTCAGTCAATCGAAACCTTTTCGTATTTCATGCCAGTGGACTACCCGCGCGATGAGCACGGGCAGCTTCTTGCTTATGTGCACCCAGAGCGTGAGGGTAACGATTTTTTAGCCATTGAAAACGGTAGCTTACTCTTTTTAGGTTTTGACCGCCAAGAGTTTCGTTTAGAGGGTTTGAAGGCTGGAGAGTTCGTTTGGCCCATTTTTGTCGGCGAGGCAGCCTACGTCGAGAAATCTGTGGCAATGGTGCTCACAAAAAGAAACGATACCCCTCTTTGAGGAGAATGAATTGCTGCTTGAGCTTCCCTACAATATTCTTGTGCTCACTTCGAAAGGCTTGAGCGATGCCGCCTTTGAAGAACTGAAGGCACTGGCTTCTGAGCCCGAATGGGCCAGTGAGCTCTCTGATTTGCAAAACTCCTATGGGGGGGTCACATGCCGGGCCTCGGCAAAGGGCGTGGGTCTGCTGAACTTCAAGCTCCGGAGTGCATCCCGCGTGTTGATCAAGCTTGTGGATGGTGTTCGCGTGAGTTCCAAACAGGAGGTCTATGAAGCGGCTCAATCCGCGCAAATTCCACTACGATGGATGACTCTTCAGCACACTTTCAGCATTGACGCGGTGAGCCTTGATGCTCACAACATTTCTCAGAGGTATCTTGCAATGGTGGTGAAAGACGCCATCTGCGACGCGTTTCGTGAAGAAACTGGCGGCCGGAGGCCTTCGGTTGAGAAGCAGAACCCTGATGTGAAGGTTTTTGTTAAGCTGGAAGGCGGAAGGTTGTTTATTTCTCTTGATTCGAGCGGAAGGCCACTTCACGAGCGAGGCTACCGACGAGAAACGAGGCATGAGGCTCCCCTGAAAGAGCATCTGGCGGCAGGTCTTCTCACTCTGAGTGGGTGGTTTGCGTTCAGCCAGCACCTTCGCAAGCACCCTGATCAGAAGTTTGAGTGGAGTCGAATCGATTCAAAATCGCCTCTCCCCGAAAAGAAACGAAAGATTCCTGCTTCTGTTCCTTTTTCGGGAAACTTTTTGGATCCCATGTGTGGCACAGGAACCCTGCCGATTGAAGCTGCATTGATGCTTTGCAACCGTCGGCTTCGAAAACACGCGGCTGACTTTGCCTTTTCGAAACTTGTGCCCTTCTCTTCCGAAGAGGTGCTTTCTCAGCTGCGGCTGCTGGGAGATCAGCTGGGTCGAGAAGAGTTTGAGAGCTCTGAGGTCAGAGAAAGATTGCAAGCTTATCGGGAATCTTTTTTTCCGTCGGCAGAGGGTGAAAGCCAAGAAAAACCCATTGTGGGATCGGATCACGAAAAGAGCTTTGTGTTAGAAGCGGAGTCTTGCGCTCGGGCTGCGGGAGTGTCTGGGGTTGTCCACTTTCAAATGAAGGACTTCCGTGAGGCGACTCAGGCCTGTTCGGGCACACAGATTGTGATGAATCCTCCTTACGACAAACGGCTTCAGGTGGGCTTGCCAGAAGGTTACCGTGAGCTCGGCAACAGTTTCAAAAGGCTCTACCCTGGGTCGGCTGCCTGGGTTGTTTCAGGTGATTCTCAGCTTCTCAAAACCATGGGCTTACGCCCGACTCGACGGATGCCCGTTTATAACGGTCAAATAGAAGCTCGGTTTTGTCAGTATGTTATGTACCGTTAGTTGCTGAAATTCCCGGGGCAACGCCCCCCATGCTACGAAGCTCTTCAAAAAACTCATATTTATCGAAAGAAACGCCGATCTCTCTGACTGGACAAGGGGGATCCATGCACGGAGTTCAAAATTCTCGTTTTTCCAGAAGTATTGCAGTTGCCGTGTCAGTGGCACTCCTTGTGTTTGGAATTTCCTGCAACAAGAGAGAATCAGGTTCTCTTGTGGTCGACGAAAAAGTGGAGACTCCACGCGCATTGAGCGTGGAAGTCTCGGAGATTTCAAAGTTCATTCAGGCACCAGGCAGTTTGCTCAACACAGAAGAACAGGCCCTTCTCTCCACAAAGCTTGCAGAAGTGGATAAATCACTTGATCCCTCTCTCAAAAAACAAATTCGGGTGACCGAGCTCGTCAAAGGAGTCGTGGCTCTTCTGGCGGAGTCTGCGGAGACTCCGCTTGATGAAGAAAGGCTTGTGGAGATCGTGCGTTCTGCGCTCTTAGCCTTGGAGCATATGGGTCTTCTTGATGACAACACCAGCCTAGAGTCTGTCAAAGCGGTTGTTGAGGCTGCGTTGGAAGGGTCTTCTCCTCTTCTTGGAAGCACCTTGGAATGGAGTGGAGTGGCCGAACAGCTGGATCACTCCGTTCAGGAGGTGGTTGAGGAGCTCGTCGCTGCAACTCTTGTGGCTGAGGCGATGGCGGAACAGGCCGTGCTCACCGCAGGTTCTGACGCCGAGTTGGAGCAGGCTCTGAGCGAGCTGAGCCAAGGAATCGCAATTGCCTTTGAGCAGCAAACGGGAAGCCCTGTTGGTGCTTCCTTTTGGAAGACCGTACAGGACACTGTTTCCGCGGTTGTTGAGTCTTCTGTTCCTTTAAATTCGGCCCTCACTGCAGAGGTAAACCCCACAGAAAATGCGATTGCTGCTGCGGTGAAAGAAGTTAGTTCCTCTGCAGAAGGAGCACAGGCGATTCTCAACGAGGTTCAGCCAGAAAACGCTGATTCACCCGTTGCCGAAACACCCGCTGAAGATGCGGGAGAAGAGGCAGCGAGTTATTCATTGGGAGGGAGCATCTCTGGACTTCGGGGGAGCTTGACGCTTTCTTTGAATGGCGAGCACAGTCTGGTTGTTGGAGAAAGTGGCCCTTTTGCTTTTGAACAGAAGCTTGATTCGGGAGCTGCCTACCTTGTGAGCGTGACCTCGCAGCCATCGGAAGACCACTGTGTGATCACAGCGGGTGCTGGAGTTGTGGCTGCGGCTCATGTCACAAGCGTTGTGGTGTTGTGTTTGCCGAGGGTGCTGAGCCTCTACCCCACACACGGTTCAGAGTGGCTCAGCTGGGTTGGGGTTGCGAACAGTGTGATTGAGAACACATCCGGAAATGACATTGCCTGCAACCCAACACAAAACTCTCATTTGAGCGAACGGTGCACCAACGGAGGGCTTCGAAAATATGTGCGAATTTCTGGTGAAACAGACTGTTCGCTTTTCACAGCACAAGATGCGCTCGATGTTTTCAATTGGCAATGCCTCACAGATGGTGATGATCTGGTGATGGTTTCTGCGGGCTTCAAGAGCGACTCGCTGGGCCTAGCCGATCTCATTGATTTCGAAGCGTCTGCGTTCCAAGACAACAACGTTTCGGTGAGCAAGAGCGGCTCGGAGGTGTTTTCGACCGTTGCGGAAGCGTGGTGGGGCAATCCAGTGGTCACCATAGCCGACTCATCGGTGACGGAGCTTGATCAGGAGGGAACGGTTTATCTCATTCGAAACGATGGTGCGGATCAGGCCTATCTCCTTTTCGTGAAGGCAAGCGGAGTGAGTTTGGTGACCGAGCCAGGCAAGACGCCGAAGGCTGCCGGAATTGCCCACTTTCTCAATTTCGACAACTCTTCAGGATCAACGCACTCAGGTTTTTGGTTCGAGGCCCGTTTCGATAGCAATGGAACCGATGGTCTGAGCTTTTACAATGCGCCCAACGTGGTTATTCGCAACACCTATGTGGAGAACACCTCTGGCACAGGGTTAAACGTCGACGGGGCCTCGAGTGTTTGGCTGGCTGGCTTTACTGCTAAAGACACCGCTGCCGCCACCACAAACGTGGGAGTGAAGGTAGGAGGAACAGCTCGGGTTGAAATGGAAAACCTAAGCGTTCTGAACGGTGAGGGCTCTGGTGTGCACGTCGTGGAAAATGCCATTGTGAAGATCGAAAACTCTTTGATAGACAACCCTGAGGCCACGGGCGTGCGTGCAGAAAACAGTGCAAACCTGTCTTTGAGAAACACAACCGTGCGCAATGTTGGGCCTACGGGTGCGTTCAACAACGAATCGAGTGGAATTTATTTGGTAGACACGGTGCAGGCCACCTTGGAAAACCTCACACTCCATTCCAACTCAGACTCCGGTCTCGATATGTTGGGAGAGGCACAGGCGACTTGGTCAAATGGCAGCGCCTTTTCAAACGAGTCGGCGGGGATCACTATTTCTGGAAACGGGGCTAGCTCCTTTACCGCTTCTGATCTTGACGTGTCGCAGAACGCGTTTGGCTTGATTGCTTCAAGTGTGACCAATCTCACGGTTCGGAATTCCAGCTTCAGGGAGAACACATCATCGGGGCTTTCTTTTAACGCCACAGGACAGTTGTCTGTGTCAGACTCCACATTTTTGCTCAATGCCGGCACGGGTCTGCAGGTCTCAGCGCCGGGTTCCACAGTTCCGGTCCTGCTGTCGGGAAACAAGACTTTAGCGAACGGAGGTTTTGGGCTGCTCATCAACACAAGTGGTGTTGTGGTCCACAAGCACCGCTCAGTCAACAATGTGGCTGGTGGAATAATGGCAGATGGAGATGGCGGCATCGTCACCCAATTCGAAGTCGCACACAATGGTATTGGAGTTATTTCTAGGGGCGACAATTGGGTGTTCACTAACGGAGTCTCTCTGAACAACTTGTCGGCAGGGTTCATGAGCCAGTCTTCAGCCTTCGATTCGGTGAGTTCAGTTGCCTTTTTCAACAATGCAAACTTCGGTGTGCGGGCGGGCTATGCGTCAAGTTGG
>JANQPW010000941.1 GCA_028285285.1 Silvanigrellales bacterium | reverse complement strand
AGCTGGCGACAAACAACCTCCGACACACCTTCCAGAGTGAAACTAAAAACAACATGGCGAAAAGGACTCATGTGTTTGTGCTTGGCCAAGAAATTGATGAGTTTGATGTCTTTCTCATCGAGCTCAGACTTGCGCTTGCCGTAGCTCACACGGGCGGCATTCACAACGGCAAGATCGCCACCCATGACTTCGTTCAGCGTGATCGAACCATCATCGACCGCCATTGTCACAGGCAGTTTCAGTTCCTGTGACGTGTTTGAAAGTTGTTCCGCCTGCATCTTGACTTCCTCCTAATGGTAACTGACCTTTAGGAAAAAGATGCGACGCCTTGTAACTGCTGCGCACCAAAGGACCCGCCGCCACGCCAGTGAAGCCCAGATCCTCGGCGAAGGACTTCCAGTACTCAAACTCCCGTGGATCAACAAAGCGCTTGATCCGAAGGTGCTTGCGGCTAGGCTGAAGGTACTGGCCCAATGTGATGATCTCCACGCCGACCTCGCGCAGATCTTTCAGCGTTTGCTCTATTTCCATAAAGTCTTCGCCCAAGCCTAACATAATCGCACTCTTTGTATAGGTGCCTGGCCTGATTTCCTTGATGTGCCGCAGACTTTCCAAGCTCTGTCGGTAGGAGGCACGGGCATCTCTCACACGCGGTGAAAGGCGCTCCACCGTTTCAACGTTGTGAGCAAAGACTTCAAGCCCACGGCCCGCTGTGACAACGGTTTCCAAAGCTCCTGCATCGGCCTTAAAGTCTCCGGCAAGAATCTCTATCACCGTTTGCGGACACTTCATTTGAATGGCCTCAATAACCTGCCGCACATGATCGGCGCCACCATCGGGGAGGTCATCGCGATCGACCATCGTGATCACAGCGTAGTCCAAACCCATCAACGCAACATTGCGCGCCACATGATGAGGCTCTTCTGGATCGGTCACCCCACCGGGGTTCCCCGTTTTTACAGCACAAAAACGACAACCCCGAGTGCATGTGTCACCCAAAATCATGAACGTCGCCGTTCCGACGTTCCAACACTCTGAGATATTGGGACAACGAGCCTCTTCACAAACGGTGTAGAGACGATCACCTCGGAGGTTGCGTTTGATGTCATAGAGACGATCACCCTGCACCTGATCCACTTTGAGCCACCTCGGCTTCAAGGGCAAACCCGTGCGAGGGTTGATCTCAGGCTCCACACTCAAGGATTCCAGGTAGGCGTAGTCTGCAGACATGTGATCCTCACTCCATAAGCTGATATAGCAGCACGTGCAGTGTTACATCGCCCCTCGGTGAGATCGCAAGGCATACTTGCCGCTGCCAACAAGATCACAGGAGGAAGGGCTTCAGAACATGCGTGGCGCATCTCTCGAACACCAGCTCAAAGACGTTGCAACGCTCTTGCAGGCCATGTGCGATCGTGTCTACGCCGCTTTGGGAGTTATCCGCCAGCATCTCGAGAGACCACAGAGCCAAGAACTGTTGCGTGTGATATTGCTCGAAAACGAAGTTGACGAGCTTGAGAGGACCATCGACCAGAAAATCCTTCACATTTTCGCCACCCAACAGCCCTTGGGAATCGAACTCCGGCAGGCCTATGCCAGCGCCAAGATTGCTCACCTCATTGAGCGCATTGGTGATGCTGCCGAAAGCCTGGCTCGGCAGCTGTCCAATGGAGACGTCCAACGCTACGACAAAGACCACCTGATCAAAGAAATGCTCGTGGCCAGCATGAGCCTGTTTAAGATGTCGTACAACGCCATGTTTGAAGATGAGTTTGGCCCTGTTGTGGATATCTACGAGCACGACAACGCTGTTGATGACCTGCATCGCAAGCTTTTCAACAAAGCCAAGCTGCTGCTCACCCTCGAGCTCGAGCACACCGAGGTGGAAACAGCCCTGCAGTTGATCAACGTGGGCAACCGCCTGGAAAAGATAGCCGACATCTGCTGCAACTGGGCTGAACAGGTGGACTTCCTCGCCCATGGAACCCATCGCAAACGCATCATTCGACCGCCTATGAAAATCGTCATCATCGACAATCATTTTGGCTTGCTGGCCGGCATGGTAGCCACAATGTTTGGCTCCATTCAAAGTGTGGAGCTGGAGTTCAGTGTGGCCACCCGAACGGCCCGCCAGGCGGTGACGTCGTTGGGAGAGTGGGGCCAGTTGATTGCCTCAGAAGCCGGAGTGTCGCTGGATGTTTACCCGGTGACAAAGCTGAAGAAGATCAATTGGCAAAGAGCTCTTCTGGCCATCAACATCGGCGAAGAAATGAGCGCAGAACAGGAGCGCACGGTAAAAGAAAATGAGAGCCACAAGACCGTCAATCTGACGTGGCAGAACCACGAACTGACCGACGACCAGCTTGATAGGCTCATTTTCGCGAGCTGCCCCGCAGATCCCCGCTCTCTGCCAGAGCATC
>JANQPW010000182.1 GCA_028285285.1 Silvanigrellales bacterium | reverse complement strand
GCCTTTTCCCGACGTGGAGACCACGCGTTGGAGCTATAAGGCCATTGATGCGTTGCATCAAATGGGAGTGGTTTCAGGAATGCCCTCGGGGCGTTTTGAGCCTGAGTATTCGGTGACTCGTGCTCAAGCGGTTGCCATCATCTATTCGGTGTTGGTGAGAGCGCGGAGTAGGTTTGGCTCTGCTCAGACCTTGCCATCAATTGTGCCCCGTCGCACATATGACGACCTCGACCGTCATTGGGCGGCCCGAGCCGTTTCCGAAATGAGTGGTTACTGCCATGCCGATACCGGTCATGAGCTGGAGTTGTTTCGCTTCAACCCCAATGCCCCTTCAACCCGTAGCCATAGCGTGGGCTCACTGGTGCGGGCGCTGATCTGTTTTCAAACTGGGAAGCTACCCGCTTGGGTGGGAGATTCTTCGGGGGTGGTGGAAAAAGAAGACGTTCTGGAAATCTGTGAAACTGATGATCCCCAACGGAGGAAGGAGTTGATCTCCAGCCTAGAGAGGCTCGCCTTTGGCACGCGACCAGTTCCCGTTCTCTTGCTTGCCCAGAGTCAGGAACAGTGTGTTCTCAATCTTCTTCCCGCTGCGCTCTACACAAACCTCAAAACGGGAGTTCCTGCTGGAACACTCATTGGTCAGGCCATTCAAGAGACGGGTTGGTGCCGCAGCAAGTTGGCCCAAACCGGTTTGAACTTCCATGGCCAAAAGGCGAAGTTCAGTTCCAGCTTTTTCACATTTTGGCAGGGCGCTTCTGTGTGGATTGACTCCTCGGAAAGCTCGACAGGATCTGGTCAAGTTGTGCGCAGTCGTTTTATGGCGTTTGATCATCCCGACCACAGCTTTTATTCTGTGGCTGAAAGGTTCACCATACCTTTTTTGCCCTATCGCTCTTGTATGGAAGTTCGAGACAACTCTTGGGCATTTATGAAGTGTGTGGGGCGATCATGGGCCGTGCACAAGAATTACGCCGATTTGGTTTTGGAGCACCGTGCCTCCTTTAGGGCTCCCTCACGACCTCTCTTGCGACTCCGGCAGTGCGAGCTCAAGCCGCAGGAATGGCGCCTTGACCCTGCTTTTCAGTAATGTGCGTGAACACCGGTTGGCCACTTTTTAAACAATTACTTCAGGGTGGGGTGGCGCCCTAAAATAGTAACTTATTGAAATTAAAAAATATAATTTCTCTTGACTTTCTTGGCATGAAATGTGGTTAGGAGTTGTCAGAATTCAATGGCGCTTTTGGCGACCGCCCAACTCGCTTTGTGCACCGCTTGAAACGTGATTGACTTCCTCCTGTTACAAGACTCCCTTCATGCGTACCGTGGGACCTTCAATTTATTGAGGGTCTCATTTTTTTTGTGGTTCCCTGAAGTTTCCAACTTTCTCCCAAGCTGGTAGCCTTTTTTTCATTCTCATTTTGCTCGTTGGAATTGTGAGGGGGCAGCATGTTCCGGTGCAAGTTTCTGTTTGCTGTGGTTCTTGGAGGGCTTTTTGCCTGTGTTTCCGGTGGTGGGGGCGAGACAAGCCCAGGCGATTTCACCATTTCAAGTGCATCCAATGCTTTTGATCTCCCAACTGGAAAAGGGGCATTGTGGATGCCTCTCACATGGACTCTTCGTCTCAATTCCACTGCAGATCCTCAGCTTGGGGATCCTCTGTCTCAAATGCGGCTTCGGGGCATTGAGTTGGTGTTGGTGAACACGGCCACAAAAGCACAAAACAAGGTACCAATGAAAACCCTTCGCGAAGGTGCAGGTAACAGTGTGGCTCTGACTTTCGAGGATCCGTCGCGCACTTTGGGCTCAAAGCGAGTGGTGGCGCTTGATCCTGGGACATACCGAGTGAGTCATGTCAGCGGCGTTTATATCGACGCTGCCACAGAGCGACCCCAGAACTTGGAGCTGCCACTCCCCAATCCAAGAGAAGACCGGGAAAATCCATCAATGGTGGTGACTGTGGCTGAGGGAAAGGTGGCAGTCGTGGGGAGGTTGGCTTTTGCCTCTGTGTTTGGTCTTCGCGAGGGCCGCCTCACTTCGCAGATGCGTGCTGAGAGCCTGGAGCCGAAAATGATTGTGGTCCAGCCCGCACTCGATCATCTTTCATGGTCAGTGTCAAAGCAATCTCTGCTTGTTTCGGCGACAGGAGGGTCACAACCCCTTCGCTACATCGCTCCTGTTCTCAACAGCGTGCAATTCGATGGTCATCATCGCAATGTTGGTTTTACAGTGGAGGTTCCCTGCGACACCAAAGGCACCTTGAAGTTTGTTTGGAAGAATGAAGATCGTTCAAACGACACTGTCGCTGCAGTTCCTCTCCATGCTGAGCCGGCGGCATGCAATGGGGGTCGGCTACGACTGTCTCGTGTGTTGCAGTTGCCGGAGGGGAACTGGTTGCTCGTGGCTACAGAAATGATCACAGAGGGCGAGGAAATGATGGTTTCGCGCATTCCGCAGATTCAGGAAGCGAAGCCGGAAGTGCTCTCCTATTACGGTCTCAAGCGATTTGAGGATTTGAGGCTTGGCAGCCCAGAAGCAGAGCAGCAGCTCAAGCGGAGGTTCTATCTGCCTTTGAAGAAGCTCGGCCTGGGTGTGGGAGATGTTTCGTATTTGGGAAGTTTTTCGTTGGATGTTAACGCTGCTGAATCGAAACAGGGAAAGAAAGCTTGGAATGTCCTTCTGCAAAAGCAGTATGAGCTGGAACAACTGCGTGCGCAGCTGGGGAGTCGGCGCATTTTCAATCCCTATGTGGGGGGCGAGCTGGCCTCCACACGCAAAGTGGGCAAAGTGGAGTCTCTCTTAGAAATTTCGGCCAATGCTAAGAAAACCAAGTCTCTGGCACCTCACATTGCCAAAATTCGGAAGGCCATGACTGAAGCTTATGCCGATTGTGTTCAGGAACGTGAAAAGAGCAACCCATTGGTTGTGGCTCGAGGGAAGTTGCAGTTCAAAGCGCAAAAGGGTCAGCGAGTGGCCACGCTCACGCAGTGGGAATTTGAAAAGAGCAAAGAAGGCAGCCAAGGTTCGCTCTCCACTCCTCAAGATGAAGACTTTTTGAAAACTTGTTTTCGTAAGAAATTCGATACCTTTCGCTTTGAAAAAGTGACACCAGCCAGTTTTGAAGCCAACATGACCCTTGATGCCTTCTAGAATTTCGACTGCGACCGATCCCTTTCCTTCAGCCCAGAGTTTCCGTTGATTTTTGCGGTTCATTGTTGGAAAGGGAGTGTTTGTCGTTGCAACTTCGTGCCCGACAGAGCGGAGGAAATCATTATGAGGTCATCCAGTCGTGAACCTGAATTTCAATTGAGCTACACTCAGGTTGCCGAAAAGAGCGAAATAGCACGCCGGTTTTTGGCTGAGCGTGATGCTCTCAATGCCACGGTTGAGGAGGCGAACAACTCTCTCCTCAAAAGATTCTACAATATTGATCACAACACCTACCTTAACGGCGAGCTACCGGCGTTGCAAAAAGAGCTGCAGGGCCTCGCTGTTTCTGCAGCCCTGCGGTGTGATGACTGCATTCACTATCATGTCATCCAGAGCTTTCGTTTGGGAGCGAGCCGCGCTTCTTTAGAAGAAACCCTGAATGTGTCGGTTGTGGTGGGAGGCAGCATTGTGGTGCCGCACTTGCGTCGTGCCTATGCACTCCTCTCCGAACTCTATTCTTAGAACCTCAAAGATAACCTTCGGCTAAAAAGCAGAGAGCTCAGGATGCTTGAGGATCGTCAACATCATCTTCGCCAATCACGCGAATGGGCTGCTCGCTTCCCCCAGCCTCGGAGCTCGCACCTTCTGGTCCAGTGCCGGATGGGCTCGTTCCGGGGTGTCTTGAGTCGAGACGCTCGGCGAGCACATTGAGCTCTTGCACGAGACCCTGAAAGTCGTCATTTTCTCGCACTGAGATGCGCACAGCGTAGTTTCCCTTTTGCAGTTCTGAAACAAAGCGGTTGATGTTCACCATGGGGCCGTACATTTTGTGTGTGCGCCGCACCACAACAAAGAGCATGGTTGCCACGAGCGCGAAAAGTGCTGAACCAATGATGAATGCATTCTTCACAAAAACGTCGTTTTGCACCAGCGATGCTGTGTCGACAACCTCGAAAATATCAATGACCTGTTGGTACTGTTCGCGAAAGGCGTTGGCATAAAGCCAGCCCAGAAGGCACACATAGGCTAAACACACAGCGACAACATGAAGACCAAAGCGAATTTGCTTGAAGGGTTCGACGAAGTAGGCTGTGAGGGTGCGGCGCTTTGCTCTCATGGAGTCTTTCTCCTGTGCTGGGAGCGCGTGTCACTTTGCTGGAACGCCGCTCGTGCAAGTGTCACCTAGCTCGTGTAGATTGGCTACAGAGCCTGTGTTCATAGGCTTTCTTTCACCCTTCGGCTCACACCAATTTGGGAGTTTTGATGTTTCGCCCACAAAAACTAGGATACCGGATCTCCAAACGTATCCAAAGTGAACAAAATTGCCGTGAGGACACGATTGCCCTGCAAAAACCGGTTGTGCTTCTGCGAGGGCTAGGGCGCTCTTCGGCGTTTTGGCTGGGGTTTGAAAGGGCTCTCAACCGGCACGCCGATCTGATCCTTGTGGATCTTTTGGGAACAGGTTCGAGCCCTTCGCGCTGGGGCCGTTACCGTGTGGGTGATCACGCTCAAGATGTGATCCACACCCTTGAAGAGGACAGCCTGTTCCCCTGCCACCTTGGAGCCATAAGCTTTGGAGGAATGGTCGCTCTTAAAATCCTAGCCTTGCTTTCTCAGGCCTCTCGGGGTCGCGACCCGCAGGAATCTCGAAAGGTCTGTTCTTCGGCCGTTCTTGCGGCGTCAGCACGATGCACCGGAGAAAAGCGGATTGATCCCCTTGCGGCTGCTGCCCTTCTCTCGACACTGCCGCAGAGCCCCCCCCGCAACGAGCGATTTGCCCATCATTTGGTCTCCCCGGCGTTTTTGAAAAGGAATCCAGAACTGCCACAGATTTGGAACGAGATTTACGAACGGGAGGGATTTTCACGGGGGGCAACGATTGGCCAGCTGGTCGGTGCAGCACTTTTTCACGGCAAAAACACATTGGAGTCCATTGTTCAACCCGTTCTCTTCGCAGCCTCAACCGATGATGGGTTGGTTCATTGGCGCAACTCAGTGCGCCTGGCAGAGCGTGTTCGAAACGGAAGTCTCTATATTTACAGTGGGCTTGGTCACGATTTCCCCACTGAGATCCCCCAGGAGTTGTCACTTCGTTTGGCCACTTTTTTTCAGAAGAATGATTGAATCATCGGTATTTTCCGAGTGATTTTAATGGTGATAGAGACATCCTCTGTGTGGATAGAGAGATTGAATTGGCCTTTTTACCGGCTCAAGAGATATTAAATGCTTGTTGAAATCTTTGTGGGGGTAAGGACATGAAAAGATCACGTTCTCGAGTGGCACTGACCGCTCTGCCACTGCTGGCCTTGGCCACAGGCTGTGGCCTCAGCGTTTCAGAATACCAGGCCGGTCAGGAAGTCCCAGCAGGAAACTCAGATGCCGAAGGTGAGCCTGCGGTTCGTCGAGAACTGCCGCAAAGGAACCCCACTGAAGAGCCAGGTGAAGAACGTGCTCCTTACATGCTTTTCACCGGAACTGTGGGTTCGGCAACTGAAATTGAAACCTCGGCTGTGGTTGTGCCAGACGCGGCAGTGATCGCTCGCACAGGCCTTGAGCCCTGTGTGGCCGACGCCCTCGCCAGCTTTGGAGTGAAGGCTTATGAGCCCCCCATTGACCCCGAAGCTTCTGTGCAAAGTTATGTGGACGCCTTCGATGGCAGCCGTGAGTCTTTTGACAACTTGCTCGACGCTTTGTTGAG
>JANQPW010000914.1 GCA_028285285.1 Silvanigrellales bacterium | reverse complement strand
AAACGGCCCGAGAACTGGGTGGCGACCTCACGCTCGAGCGCACCGATGGCAAAGGAACACATTTTTGCTTTTCGTGGAAAGACGATGAAAATAGCGCGGGACAAACTGCAGCGTAATCAAGGGAGAGTGGGTGATGAAGCGCATCTTGGGGTTGGGTTTGGGGATCGGTTTACTGTTGGCACCTTTGGTTTCTTTTGCGGAGACCGTGACCACTCTCAAGTTTGAGTTCACCAAGCGCCCACCAAGGGCCATTGTGGCCTATTATGAAGATGATAAGGGGCCCCTTCCTGAGTCTGTGCCGCAAAACGTGGACCAAAAAGACAAACAGTTTGTGGATATGGTCGTTTTTGGGAAAAAAGGCCAGACGATCAAATTGAAAAACAGCGACACGGTCGACCACAACATCTATGCGCGAGACAAAGATGCCGGGGTTGAGTTCGATATTGGTTTGGCTCCTCCTGGCACAGCTCTCGACAAGAAGGTCGACTGGGGTGAAGGTAAATTTGTGAAGATTGGCTGCAAGATTCACCCCAAGATGCGGGCGTGGGTGGGCAGTGTTGACGTCGCTCACATTGCTTCCATAGAACCTGAAAAGAAACAAAAGAGTGTAGAACTGATTTTGGCTGATGTGCCTAAAAAGGCCAAGAAGCTACGGGTGTGGATGCCCGGCTACGATGAGGTGTCTCTCGAGCTGGTTCCTGGTGGCAAGGCTGTTGCGGAGATGGTCCGCAAGGGCAAACCCAGGGGCAAGGTTTCAGTGTCTCGAGCGGAAAAATAGTGAAGAGTCTGTTCGTGAGAGAGTGTGACCGCGTTTGCGAAACCATCAGCCAAAGGACTGCTGCTATGAATTTAGTAAGGCTATTGTCGCTTCCTGTGAGTGTTTTGTTGAGTGGCCTTGTGCTCCTGTTGGTGGGGCCTGGGTTGGCGGCAGCCGAGGGAAATGATGCTGAGAAACAGATGATGGCATTGGCGTCTTCCAAAAAGTCAACGAAAGTCAAAGAGAAACCATTCCCCTTTCCGGCAGACACCCCAAGCCTGAAGCAGATGAAAGAATATCGGAAGACCTACACTCGGCTCACGGCACTCCAGAAATCAGCGCTTCACTGGAACTTTGGAATTGTGACATACATCAACAAGGGTGAGGATCGCTTCCAGCACAACTACAACATGTATGTGAAAGAGTTTGAAGCGCTCGATGAAGACGACGATGAGGCCCTCGAGGAGATTGAGTTCAAGCCCTACGATGTGGGCACCATTATTGTGAAAGAACAGTATCCGCTGGAGTCTGAACATCACATTGACATTGAAGGGGTTCCGCTCAACCCCTCGGCGTTGTCCATCATGATCAAAGAAAAGAAGGGCTACGATCCGGAAAATGGAGACTGGCGCTATCTCCAAATCACATCAAGTGGCACCATGGTGGCCAATGGAAAGGCTTCTGATCCGGTGGTGAAGCCCTTGTGCGGCGAGTGCCACATCAATGTGAAAGACCGTGACTATGTTTATCACACCTTCTTCACCAAGGTCATGACCAAGAAAAAGAATTGATCCTCCCCAACTTTCTGCGGTATATCACTGCAAAACTGCTAGACATCAGTGGAAGTGAATTTAGAAAGTGAGGAGATGCAGATGGTGAAGGTCAGAGAGGCGTTGGTTGCGGTGTTTTCGGGGGCTGTTTTGGCTGCAGCACCCTGGGCGAGCATGGCTCTTGCTCAGGGGGCAAACATTGGCAAGCCCGACCGAGACGACATTGAGTACCCCGATGATGAGCCGCCAAGTGCGGAAGAAGTTGAACTGGGGAAAAAACTTTTCTACGATCGAAGGCTCTCTGCGAAGAAGAACATCTCTTGTGCCACTTGCCACAACCCTAACTTGGGCTTTGGTGATGGTTTTGCATTGGGCTTGGGGCAGGCCGACAATGTGTTGGGGAGAAACACCCCACACATTTACAATTTGGCTTGGAACACCGTGTTTTTCTGGGATGGTCGGGCGTCGTCTCTCGAAGAGCAGGCCCTTGGGCCCATTGAAGCCAAGGCGGAAATGGATCTGAAGATCGATGAAGCCGTTTCCCGAATTGCGAAGGTCAAAGAATATCAACAGGCTTTCAAGAAGATCTACAAGAGCAAGGTCACCAAGGAAAACATGGCCAAAGCTATTGCAGCTTTTGAGCGCACCATCATTGTGGATGACACGCCTTTCGATCGTTACATTTCGGGTGACCAGAACGCCATGATTCCTGCTGCGGTTCGGGGCATGCAGCTCTTTTTGGGCAAGGGGCGTTGTGTGGTCTGCCACAGTGGCCCCAACTTCACCGACGAAAGTTTCCACAACATTGGCTTGGAAAACCAGAAAGACGAAGGGCGCAATGCTGTGGTCAAGGGTAAGAACATGACCAGTGCTTTCAAAACACCCGGCCTTCGTAATGTGCTGCTCACGGCTCCTTACATGCATGACGGATCTCTTGGAACTCTGGAAGAGGTCATGCGGCACTACAACACTGGCGGGAAGAAGAACAAAAACCTCTCTCCCGATATGAAGCCACTGAAGCTCACTGAACGCGAGATCAATGACCTCGTGGCCTTCATGGGTGCTCTGACCCAACCCTTGGTGATCAAGCCACCAAAGGTGCCCTAAGCCTCAGTTTTCTTCGCGGTTTGAGAACAGGGAGTGATGGACTCCGAGCAGCAGAGCCACATCTTGGGTGCCATGAACAGCACTGCCCACAAGTGCAGCACCGCCGCGTGTGGTGTAGTAGCGAATGCGGTATTCCAGCTGAGTCATCACAGAAAGGCCAGGCAGCGCCGCAACGGGCACTTGGAAGCCGCTGAGGAACACCCAGGAAACCGTGGGCGTGGTTGCAAAATGACCTTTTCGCTCTCCGTTCTCATTGGAGAGGTCGTCTCGAGCGGCATCTTGCCGGAGCGCAAGTGTTCCATGCGCCACCCCGAGGTGGAGTGGTATCGTTTGAAAGAACTGGGCCTGGACCAGGGGCCCCAGCCAAAACTCGTGGAAGTGACCACCGAGGGTTTGTTGCAATTGAGGCTGCCTGGCGGAGTCGCTCGGTTCGTTCCCCTCTTGCAAAGTGACACGCGCTGCTTTGCGATACCCTGCATCCCATCTGCCATAAAGACCAACCGAAAACCATTGGTCAAACCATTTTTGGCCGTAGAGCGCTGCCATGGATGAGGAAAACTGTGTGTGTTCCGTGAGTGTGGGGGCCTGCTCTTCTCCAATTTTGCTTTTGACCTGCTGCTGCGTGTGACCGAGATCGAGAAGCAGACGAGCGCTGAGGGAATGGGCTTGTGCAGGAGGAAACCCTGTGCTGCTGCACCACCCCACAAAAGCGGCCATGCAGGCTGTGCACCTTCGGAGCATGGAACACTCTCCCATTCAGTCGGCTTCAACGCCGGTTTTGGAGATCGCGGGCAACATCCTCTGCAAAATAGGTGGCGATGAGGTCAGCACCAGCTCTTTTGAAAGCCAAAAGTGACTCGTGCACGACTTTTTTTTCTTCAAGCCAACCCTTTTCCGCAGCGGCTTTGATCATCGCATACTCCCCGCTCACTTGGTAGACCGCCAGTGGCAGGGAGCTGCGTTCGCGCAGATCACGGAGAATGTCGAGGTAGGGGCCGCCAGGCTTCACCATGAGCACGTCGGCTCCTTCATCTTCATCAAGGTCACACTCCAC
>JANQPW010000903.1 GCA_028285285.1 Silvanigrellales bacterium | reverse complement strand
GCTCGACTCGGGTTTCACAACGACCCTTCTCACTCGCGGGTTTATCTGTGCCATTTGTGCCGTTGCCGCCATCTTTGCGGTGCTCTTCGGGAATGCCCTGTCGCGCCTCATCTTCACCTCGGTTGTGGGTCTTATGATCACCATCCTCTATGTCCTTTTTCAGGCTCCCGACTTGGCCCTCACTCAGGTTTTGGTGGAAACTCTTGTTCTCATTGCGTTCTGTGTGCTGCTCGCCCGCGTCAAGCGAGAACCTCGGGCTCGTCAGGTGCCGCACCCCCCGCTTCGACGGGCGATTCATGCCGGGGTCGCGGCCACCATGGGGGGTTTGGTGGTCTTGTCTCTCCTTGCCATGACCTCTGCCCGACACGGGGCTTCTTGGCAAATTGGGGAACACTTTCTCGAAACCACCGTGCCTCTCGCTGCTGGAACCAACACTGTGAACACCATTCTGGTTGATTTTCGCGGCACAGACACCTTCTTCGAAATTGTCGTGCTCGTGATCGCTGCCTTGGGTTGTGTGGGCCTGCTGACCCGGCGGCGCCGCTCGCCACATCAGCAGCACCCAACGAGCAGAAATGAGGGGCAAGCTCTTCCTTCAGAACCCGATCAACCCCCTGGCATTGCAAGCTCACGCTGAGGAAGTTCACCTATGTTTCGTGTCGACTCGCTCATTTTTCGCATGGCATACCGGGTTGTGTTCCTGTTTTCAGTGCTCTTGTCGCTGTACTTTTTCTTTCGGGGCCACAACCTCCCCGGCGGAGGCTTTATTGGCGGCCTCGTCTGTGCCCTCGCCGTGGCCGTGCTTTCTTTTGATTGGGGAATGGAGGCTGTGTTGCGCGCCCTGAGTGCGGCACCGCTGAAAATTGCGCTCGTGGGTTTGTTGATTGCGCTCGCGGCGGCTTTGGGTGGCCCACTTTGGGGCGGACTGGTGCAACTCTTTGCAGGGGAGCCAGCAGCGCTGTTCCCGGCTTTTATGCAACAGTACAATGGATACATCACGCTCCCTTTTTGGGGAAAGCTCCACATTGGCACCCCTCTCCTCTTCGATCTGGGTGTGTTTCTCGTTGTTGTGGGGGTTTTTCTCCGTGTGCTCTTTTCCCTCGCCCAAGCCACCTCGGGTGAAACGGGCTTGAACTCCCTCGAAAAAGAGGACATTCCAACTGAAGTCTTTGTTCCCTTGTCGGAGTTCCATTGCACAAACCCCTCGACCCGCGGCACATCCACTCCATCGGACACAAAAGGAGCTCCAAGTGCTGATTGATGTGATCCTGCTCACAGGAGCTCTCTTTGCGGCCGGCCTCTTCCTGGCTTTTGAGCGTGACTTGGTCTCCGTTCTGTTTGGGGTGGCCTTGCTCTCAAACGCCGCCAATCTCTTTGTGCTTCTCAGTTCGGGGAACCCAGAAGGGCGTGCCACACCCGTTGTGGGCCAATCACTTGATTTGATGGTGGATCCTCTGCCCCAAGCACTGGTGCTCACAGCCATCGTGATTGGCTCGGGCATTTTGACCTACCTGATTTTCTTTGTGTATCGGCTTTATTCCGATCACGGCACCACTGACCTGAAAGAGATTTTTCCCCCATCTCCTGAAGACTCGTCTTCGGCCAAAGGGGAGAAGCAGTCATGAACACACTTGTCGTTCCTCTTTTGCTGCCCTTGCTCGCGGCTATTTTCGGTCTTTTGTTGCGGCGTCACGTGCCACTCCGCAAGCCCTTGTTTTTGTTTTCAAGTGTTGGCCAGCTGGCAGCAGCTCTTTGGATTGGCGGTCAAACGCTCCAGGTGGGTCACCTCGGACTCCCCTTGGGAGGTTGGGCCGCACCCTACGGAATCATCCTCATGGCAGACACTCTCACAGCCATCATGTTGTGCCTTTCGGCCGCAACCACACTGGCGGCAACGGCTTACTCTTCGGCAGAATGGTGGTCAGAAGCAGAGCACCCGTTTCGAGGCCCATTGCTTCAGTTTCTCACCCTGGGCATCAACCTCTCTTTCTTAACCGGTGATTTTTTCAACTTGTTTGTGGCCTTTGAGGTCATGCTGCTTTCTTCCTATGCTTTGCTCACCTTAGAAAACCATGGTGGCCAAGCTCGCCACAACCTCAGCTACGTGCTCCTCAATATCGTTGGCAGCGCCTTGTTTCTTTGTGCAGCCGGTTTTGCCTACGGCACCTGGGGCACCCTCAACTTTGCGCAGTTGGCCGAACGCCTTGCCGCAGAATCGGGAAGCAACCGCGTTTTCTTTTTTGGCCTGTTTTGCACAGGTGTTTTTGGCCTCAAAGCAGGAATTTTCCCCCTCTATTTCTGGCTCCCCGGTAGCTACCCCACTTTGCCCATTGCCGTGTCGGGGCTCTTTTCTGGAATGCTCACAAAAGTGGGCGTTTATGTGCTTCTTCGACTCTACGCCACGATTCTGCCGCACGACTTGACCGAGCTGCATCATCTCATGGGCTGGGTCTCGGTGGCGACGATGATCTTTGGTGTGCTGGGAGCTATTTGCCAAAACACCATTCGGTCGGTGTTGTCGTGGCACATCATCTCCCAGATTGGCTATATGACCCTCTGCTTGGGGCTCTTTTCGGAGATGGCGGTCACAGCGTGCATTTTGTACATCACGCACCACATTATTGTGAAAAGCAGCCTCTTTTTCATTGGGGGTGCAGCTGCTCAACTCAACCAAACAGACGACCTTCGCCATATGGGTGGCCTTTGGAAATCCGCACCGATCTTAGGGCTCTTCTTTCTGGCGCAGGCTCTGTCCCTCGCCGGCATTCCACCTCTCAGCGGATTTTGGGGCAAATATCTCATCGTAGTGGAAGGCCTGGCCCAAGACAAAATCGCCTTTGTTGTGGGTTCCTTGGTCGCCAGTGTGCTGACACTCTTCAGCATGCTGAAGATTTGGCTCGGGGCTTTTTGGGGAGAACAGCCTGAAGACCGTTCCAGTCCTTTCGAGAACCGGTCGCAGTCCTTTTCCTTTTGGGGTAAAGCTGCGGTTTGTGGAGCATTGGTGACGGTGTCACTCGTTATTGGACTGGGCATGCCCTTTTTTCTGGAAATTGCTCAGAAAGCTGCCCTGGACAGCATGGACCAGCGGCGCTTCATCGAGTTTGTGTTTAGCCTAAAGGGGAAATGAGATGCAAAACGAGTCTCAAGACCTTTCGCAACGTGTGAGCGCAACCTACGTGACCTTTTTGCTCAACTTGGGCTGTGGTTTTGTCTGGCTCTTCTTGGCGCAAAAAGTCAGTTTGAGCTCCTTTTTCACAGGCTTGTTGTTTGGATACGTGATCATTGTGCTGTTCCGTCCGGTCTTACACGCCGAAGAATATGTTCGGCGCATCTGGGGCGCCATTCTCTTTGCCTTTGTGTTTCTTCGAGAGTTTATCGTTTCAAACCTCACCATAGCTGCAGCTGTGCTGAGTTTTCGCCGCAGCTTTCAACCCGCGTTTTTGAACTACCCCATCGGCCATCTCACCGACCTGGAGGTGTTGATGCTGAGTCAGTGCATCACTCTCACGCCGGGAACGACCTCCACAAAAGTGACAGACGATGGTCAAACCCTTGTGGTTCACGCCTTTGATGCAAAAGACCCTGAAGCTGTGGTTTCTGGAATCCGCAACACCCTCGAGCGGGGAATTTTGAGGTTTTCGCGATGATGAGTGCAGCTCTCTTTGTTTCGATTGTTCTCCTGGGCATTTGCCTCGTTTTGGCCTTTTTACGACTTCTGTGGGGGCCGACCTCCATGGATCGGTTGCTTGCCTTTGACGCCATCAGCGTGAGTGCTGTTGCGCTCACGGCCGTGTTGGCCATGGTTTGGTCAGAGCCTCATTTTTTGGAGATCATTTTGGTGTTTTCCATACTCGGATTCCTCTCCACCACAACGGTTGTGCTCTATTTGTCTCGAACACACACGCCCGTGAGAGATCCCTCCCCCACTTCGGAAAACCGCAAGGGGAAAACATTGCCCAACCAAGAAAGAGGGAGTCTATCGTGAGTTCTGTGGTTGCAAGCCTGCTTCTCATGGGTGGTTGTTTCTTTTTTGTGGTGGCCGCGTTGGGTTTGCTGCGTCTGCCCGACATCATGTGCCGGGGCCATGCTGTTGCGAAGGCTTCCGCGCTTGGAGTAACACTCATCCTCCTTGCGGTGCTCGTGGCTATTGATGGCGAACCCACCACCCATCTTGTTGTGTTGGCCACCATAGCCTTCCAGTTCCTC
>JANQPW010000180.1 GCA_028285285.1 Silvanigrellales bacterium | reverse complement strand
ACCTTTTCCTTCTTCCCGGTGTTCATGCACACCAGGCAGCAGCTCTCCTATATTGAAGGACTCAGAGGGCAAACCTGACAGAGGGTGAAACAACAGTTGTCCGACTTCAAAGTGCAAGATACGGGAAAAGGAATGAGAGCCTCGCACCTGTGCATCGATCTGAAGTTCACGGGCCCCGAGAATCTCCACAGAGAGGGGCTTCCCTTCTTTGGAGAACAGAAATCGGCGAGAACGGTTTTCGCAATCGGAACAGTTCAACTGGCTGAATTCAGACTTCAGGGGTCCGCCGTCTTGGAGCTCGCCAAAAGAAACAAGGGTGACATCTGCTTCTGGCCCCGTTAAAACCTCGGTGTGTTTCTCTTTGAACTCAAAGAGCTGATCTGTGCTGCAAATGACACTTTCAAAAAACTCGTTGCAGGGTTTGCGCGAAATGCCGCTCCGAAGGGCGCCCTGTTCGTCTATTTCCACATCGCGCAGGTTAAAACTCACTCCCCCCACCTCGCGAAAGGACTCCTGACCAGCAAATTCAAGAATTTCAACGTAGCCAGGAAGCTCTATTTCGCTCAGTCGGTCGGAGGCAAAGTGTGCTGTCAACCAGCGCGGCCTGTCCGAAACCGATTCCTTTGCTTTCAATTCGCGGTAAACCAGCTCATGCAGAACCAGCGCAGTTTGATCAAATGGGGAGAGGGAGTTCCAGAGCTCTTCGTCTATGGAGTAACGGGTGTCACCTTCCAGCTTGGGTTCGCGTTGCACAATGACCTGTTCAAGGTGGCACTTGGCATCGGGAAGCTGAACAGGTCCTTGGTCTTCGAGTTTGGGCAGGTGGAGGTCTTTGCCGAGGGTTTGATTCGACCAAAAATCGTTGTGGAACTCGCGGTAGAGCTCAGCTCTGAGGGGGTCGAAGAAGGCTATGCGTTCCAAAACGGCTTCGACCTGCTCTTGGGGAGCCTCGTCTGACGGCGAGTAGCTCAGATCCCACTTTCGGATCCCTTCGTAGAGATCGAGCACAATGGCCTTTCGATCTTGCCAAAAGGAGAGCTCTTCTTCACAAAAAATAGCATCCCCACCATTTCCCACCTCGTGCCCTTCGGGCACTCGCGTTAGCGTGGGTGCTGGCACCGTCGGAGCGGCTACGGGGCGGTCAACGTATCGGATTTCCTGACGCGCACCACAGCCCGGCAGCAGGCAGAGATGGGCAAATATCAAAACCTTTTTGATGAGATTCGGCACCTTCAAACTCCTTGTGGGCGTCAAAGATCGCCGCAGCCTACCCTTGGGGCAGCAGGTGGGCAATGGTTTTGTCGAGCTTGTTCGAAGGTGTTCGACAGTCAGCGGTCTGGCCGCTCTAAGCTGAAAAGGGAGAGGTTGAGAGCGCAGACTTTTCCGGCTTGTTGCGAACCACCAGGGTCGAGGCGCTCCAGAAAAGACTTGCGAAAGTCTTTGAGCATCGCCTTTGCTTCTAAAAGCTGGTTTTCATTGAGTGAAAGCACAACAGAGCCAAATTCTCGCTGGTCTACATCTGTTTCGTCGAGGGCCTGCATCGCCCTTTGGTTTATTTCTCTGTGGAACTGTCGCACGGCCTCGCTGGGAATCTCATCGGAAGATTTCGAGCGCCGGGTTTGAACGTGGTAGCGCCCCGAGAGCTCTCTCACCATTCCCACTCTTTGAAGCCGCAGCAAGGCAATCTCCGCAGTTTGGAAGCTGAGCTCAAAAGTGTCTGCTGCTTCCGAAGCCGTGATGCCATTTGGGAACTGGGAAGCCTTTTCCACAATGGCCAGATGATACCAGTTGGCAATCACAGAAAAGATGTCTTCGCTGAGCTCACGCTTTGTCGACTCCATTTCCCTCTTTTCCTGGCGCTTTTTGGCTGCGAGGCTCACCCGAGACTTTTGCCCCAGTTGGGCAAGTACTGAATCCAGAAACTCGAGCTCTTGGGGCTCCGTGAGCTTCAGCTCCTTCACCACTTTTCGGGCCATGCGGTAGGAAAGGCCATGCTTTAAGCTCAAGATCTCAGAGAGTGTGGAACGGCTCATGTGAAGGTCTCGAGCAAAGGAGCTTTGGGTGTAGCTGGGTTCTGCCTTCATGCGGTTTTCAAGCTCTAAAAGAAGGATTTCAACATATCTTGGAGTCATGGGCGTTTTCTTCCAACAGTTTCACATTTGGGCACAGAAGGTCCAGTTCTTGGGGTTGATTCCCACGCAAACCCGAGCCTCGCTCCAGTTGGCATTTTGCCAGCGCTGGGTCACTTCAAAAGGATCACGGTGGCTGCGGTAGCGATCCACGGCATGAACGACCATGAGGAACGCTATGAGCCGCACGAGCCAGTGGGAGAAAACCTGTTTTCGCTTCTCCAAACACGCGCATATCACAAAAAGCAGGAGCACTGCAGCCGGATGACTCAGCGACAGGGCTCGCACATCGGTGTTCATGGGGTTGCTCCAAGACAGCGGTTCAGGAATGTACACGGGTGAAATCGTGAAAAGGTAGGAGACTCCCAGCAGGGCAAACACAGATCCGCCCAACAGCACGAGGGCGGGGCGTTCTCTGTGTTGCGCGAGAGTGCGACTGGTGTGAAAGACGGTTATTGCCGCACCAAAAAAAACACTCATCCAAAAAAGCGCAGACCACGGCTTAGGTTCAGAGATGCTCACAAAAACGGATCCCAGAGCTTTAGCTGTTAGGTGAAAGGAGTATTCAACTCGGGTCCAGAATTCTGGAATGGGAGCTCCTATGACCCTCACATCTGGCGCCGTGAGAGCTGTTTTTAGGGTACCTAAGGTGACACCGAGCAATAAGAAACAAAGTGTGATCACAGATCCGCGACGTTTCAACCTCCAGGCCACTGCAAGTGCCGCTGCTAGGCCGGGGAAAAGCACGATCATCGCAGATTTGGAAGCCACTATGAGGAAAGCAAGCAGGGCCATCATGGTTTGCAGTGTCCAGTGCACCCTTGAGAAGTCTCCCACCGACAAAAGCAGGACAAATGGGACCAGAAGGTAAGCGGCATTCAGCGATGTCATGTTTTCATAAGAAGGGTAGAGACCAAGTGCCAGCGCGAAGCAAAACCTCACCCAATCGTTGGAGATCAACGAGCGGAAAGTGTTCAGGCAAATGAAGGAGGCGGCAAAGGCAAGGAGGAGGCTTGTGAGGCTTTGCTGCACAACGGGAAAGTGCTCCACTCCAAACCAAACGGAGACTCCCACGATGAGCCGTGGCAGCAACGCCAGGTGGGTGAAGTCACCAGAAAAGAGGCTGGCCAGGAAGCCTCTTTCTATGCGCTCCTTTAGAAAGATTTGGCCGACCTCGGCGTAGGGGAGATCCCAAAGGGAGGGAAAAAGGAGATAGTGTGAAGCTAAGATGAGGGCGATGGAGAGCAGGAAAAGAGCGTTGAAGTGTTTCAAAAATCCATCTCCAGATTTTAAAGACATGGTGCTTTCTCCCCCTTTTGGTTGGGCTGAGTCTTCGCTGTGGCGTTGAATTTCTCAATTTGAAAGGGGCCAAGTGTTCGACCCCGTTCGAGCGAGTTGACAATGCCTTTGGTGCAAGGGAGGCTGCTGGCAGGATTTGCAGAGGAGCTTGACGTGCTACAAAACAGTTTTTGTCAGTTGCCTGGCATTGGTCCCAAAAAGGAAGCTGCTCTTTGGAAGCGTGGAATTCACGATTGGAATCAGTTCCTGGAGCTTTACCCTGATCACCCGGGGCTTTGCGAATGCATCCATCGGCTCGAGAGGAGAGATTTAAGTTACTTTGTTCAGGGA
>JANQPW010000840.1 GCA_028285285.1 Silvanigrellales bacterium | reverse complement strand
GAGACAGCGCTTGATCGCGTTCTCCATCGACAAAAAGAGCTCGGTGAACAGAGCAAAGACAGGCTCGACTCAGAAGGCCGAGCATCGCTGGAGATCATGCGCGAAGGCTTCCTGACCTTGTTGTCTCAAGGTCAGGAGTACCCCGGTGGCGTTTCGGCTCGGCGTGTGAAGATCGACAGCGCACAACAAATTGAAACCGTAGCCACAGCCGTTCGTGAGGCCCTGGTGAGCACCTTTCCGTCGTTGAAAGGCTCTTCATGACGCACACCCTCTCGCAACACATTGAACGTCTGAAACAGCAGACACCCCATGCCCTTCTCATCACTTCAAGAGAGTTTTCACGCTCTGGCCTCAACGAAGCAGACGCGCGACAGCTCGCCTCAGAGCTCTGTGGCTTTGCCTTTTCAGAAACATCGGCCGACGACTTGATGGAACTGCATCATCCTGATTTTTTTTGCGTGGACACTGAACGCAGTGTTTTGCGGCTCGAAGAGCTCTCAGCTGTGGGCGAACGGGTGCAATACCCTCCACAACTGGGTCGGCGCCGCCTGATTGTCATTGACCGAGCACAACGTCTGAACGCACATGCAGGAAACTCCCTGCTCAAAAATCTAGAAGAGCCTATGGGAGCTTGCCTCTTTGTGCTGACCGCTCCCTCTCTTCGTGATGTCATGCCCACGCTTTCAAGCCGCTGCGTGAAAATCCATTTGCAAGAGCCAGGTTCAGTCGCCCCCGCAGAACAGCATCAACCCTCTCCGTCGCTGCAGCTCTTTGAAGAAAGTGAGTCGGCATTTCTACAGGCCGTTGTGAAGAGATTGGAATCCCAGCCCGATGAGTTCGTTTTCAAAGCTGCTGATGGTGTGCTTCCCTCTGGAGCTTCATCTGTGCCATTGAGTCACGATGAACTCCTGCGCTGCTCCAAGGGCATTGCAATGGCAGAGAGCCTTTCGAAAAAATACAGCTGGGATCAGCTCAACGAAGCACTTGTGGAGCTTGTTGGCGAAACTCGGACTCAGGCAGTGCGCTTGAATCCTGAAGGGCACGCCAGTCCGTCTTTGGGCTTGCAATGGCTCACAGAAAAACTTCGTGACTGGAAGAGGTGGAGTGAGTTTAACCCCAGTTCTGTGATGCGCCTCACGGAAATCTTCACCATGGCGGCTCGCTAGACACTGTCTGGTGTGGACACAGCTCGGATCAAGCGGTCCTCAAATGCCGTCAACGCCGCCTTGGCCCCCTCCCCCATAGAGATGATGATCTGCTTGAAGGGCACAGTCGTCACATCACCAGCTGCATAAATCAGTGGAACGTTAGTCCGTCCTTTTTCGTCAACCAAGATTTCTCCAAAGCTGTTCACTTCAACAAGGTCCTTCACAAACCCACTGTTTGGAGACAAGCCAATCTGCACAAAAACCCCTTCAAGCGCCACGACTTCCCTTTCTCCACCCTTGCGGTCTTCCACCAACACTCCAGTTACGGCTTTGCCATTCCCCTGAACCTCGAGAACTCTGGCGTTCTTGATCACACGGATGTTTTTGGCTCTCTCCAGCTTTTCAACCAGAATCTGATCTGCCTTGAGATCCGGCATAAACTCAAAGAGTGTGACGGAATTCACAATTCCAGCTAAATCAAGGGCCGCCTCAACGCCCGAATTGCCACCACCAACAACCGCAACATCTTTGTCACGGTAAAGGGGGCCGTCACAGTGAGGACAATAGGCAACACCGGAGCCAAGGTACTCTTTTTCGCCTGGCACATTCAATTCTCTCCACTTTGCGCCAGTGGCAATGATTGTTGAGTCAGCAGAAAGAAACTCACCGGAATCGAGAGAAATTCTCGCTCCGTTGCTTGCAGCAACCTCAAGAACGCGACGGTGCTCCAAGACTGTCACAGGGTATTCGCTGATGTGATTTGCTAACTTCTGCGTGAGCTCTGGGCCTTCTGTGTAGGGAATGGACACCAGATTTTCAATCCCCTTTGTTTCTTTGACCTGGCCGCCCATCTGTTCGGCAACAATGGCCGTTTTCAAGCCTTTTCTTGCGGCATAAATAGCAGCCGAGGCCCCCGCAGGTCCACCTCCAATCACCACAGTGTCAAAGCGACCAAGGTCCTTTGGAAGAATCCCGCCAACATCACTTTTTCCAAACTCAGCCTCAAGCTTGGAAAGGAGGTCGGTTAGGGTCGCTTTCCCTGAACTCACAAGGGTGTCGGCTGCCATCACACTCGGCACTCCACGAATTCCAAGCTCTTCAATTTGCCCTTGGGCGAAGGAGCCATCGATCATCGTGTGTGTCATCTCAGGGTGAAAAATGGTCATCATGTTCAAAGACTGCACGACGTCGGGACAGTTCTCACAAGAAAGGGAAATGTAGGTGCGCAGATCAATAGGGCCACGAAGCGCTTGAATTCTCGAGATGATCTGTTCATCGGGCAATTTCCCTAAGCCACCCGCATGAAGAATGGCCAAAACAAGGGAGTTGAACTCATGCCCGCCGGGAATTCCCTCAAAGTGGACTCCTGTTTCCTTTCCGTCAACGACAACTGCAAAACGAGGAACCGGGCTTTGACGAGATCTCTCCTCGACTCTGATCTTTGAAGAAGTAGAGGCAACAGCCTCGAGGAGACCTCGCTGCAGATCCAGAAGCTGGAAGATGAGCTCGGTGTGCTGGTGTTCGATCGAAACAAGAAACCCATAGGGCTCACCGAAAAGGGAGCGACAATTCTCGAGCAGGTGAAATCAATTCTGAGGGAGCACAGAAAGCTCCACTACATAGCCTCTAGCAAAAGCAAAGCCATTCAAGGAGACTTCAGTCTTGCCATCATTCCATCTGTGTCGCAGTACCTGACTCCACTTTTTTTAAAACGCTTCTATGAATGCTACCCAGACGTGAACCTCACAATTGACGAATACAAAACAGAAGAAATTATCAGCTTGCTCACAAACGACCAAATTGATGCTGGCTTGCTTGTCACCCCTCTGAACGAACACGCGATTTCTGAGCATCCCATTTTTTACGAAAAATTCTCTGTCTACTTTTCTGAAGGTCACGAGCTCCTGAAAAAGGAAAAGCTTTTGGAGTTTGATCTCGATGAGAACAAGATCTGGCTCTTAGGAGATGGCCATTGCTTTCGTGAACAGGTCCTTCGCGTTTGCTCTCTAAAGGAAAGAACGGGTGTGATGCAGAGCATACGTTTCTCAGGTGGAAGCCTGGAAACTCTCAAACAATTGGTTTGTAAAATGGGAGGTTACACACTGTTACCTGAATTGGCGGCGAGCTCGATGGGATCAATCGAAGCCCAAAACCATCTTCGCCCTTTTGAAGCTCCCGTTCCCACTAGAGAGGTCAGTCTCGTTCACTCAAAAGGGTTTTATAAGTCCAGTATTTTGAAGGCACTCACTGAGGCCATTCAATCAACTCTTCCCGAAAGCATTAGCCTTGGAAAAGAACGAAACACAAAAGTTATTGAGCTCAAATAGATTTGACAAAGCAGCTCGGAGTTTCTGCTTCCATAACAACTCACTCACGAACCGCCTTCTTTCCCGCCCTAGGCTGTCCCGACAGAGCAACAAGCTCAAACACCCTCAGTTTCTGCAAAATCCATGTCAAAGCCAAAGCCAGAAGAACGTGTGCGGAACAAACCCAAAATGTGTTTTGAAGCGGCTGAGACTGCAACGCAGACAACCACTCATGAGTAGGAAGGGTGATGTGCACAAAGAGAATTCTGTGCCAAGCAAAAACAAAGAGAGAATAAAAACCGACCCAATAAAACAACGGAACACGTGGAACCCGAATTTGAGACTCTATCAGCAGAGCGGAGAATATGAAAAACAAACAGACTGTGAAAATGGCAAGGGTGGTTCCCACGCCTCCAACCCAAGAGTGCTCCAGGGCAAAGTAGTCAACTGCCACAAACGAGCCCATAGGGGCGTAAAACAGAACCGCGAGGGTTCCAACAAAGAGAAGTGTGGCAACCCAAAGCAAATGTGAGCTTGAAAACCAACTCCGATAGGCGAACCCCGCCAAAACCCCCAAGGCACCACTCCCCAGGAAGTGTTCCAGTTTAGCATTGTATTCCCAATCGCGATGCACATGAGCCTGCATCCAAGTCTCCCAAGCTTGAGATAACCCTTCAATGGGCAAAACAAACCGTAAAAACGAAAGGGCGAACACGACCGCAATGCCCCGGGATCCCCAGAGGGCATAAACGATATGCAGCAGCGCAAAAAGCACCATCCACATTTGCAAAGGGTAGACTGAAAGGCTAGCTCCAAAGCTCATGGCAACGACAAAATTGTCAAACGTGAAGAAGACAAACAAACCAAGGAAAACAAGAAGCCGACCTTTGAGTCTCTGCCTGGCCTCCGCCGGAGTGCGCCACGCAATGTTGAAGCATGCCAGCATAATGTAGAGGTGAGTGATCCAGGGTGTGAGCAGCTCCAGAAAGCCAATCGACAGTGCATCTGGTACCAACAGTGTTCCATTTTTGTAGTGGGGAAGGTGCACTGAGTAGTTAGCATCGGTGAAGTGGAAGGGCTTGATATAGCCTCGGTACCAAAAAGTGATGCGATAGCCAAAGTGCTCATAGAGAGCCAACACCACAGCTAGGCCTCGTAAAATATCCAGCGAATGAAGACGTTTTTTCAGAGAAGGATTGGACCCACTCGCGGTTGCCATCTTGTTCTCCTTCATGAGAAGTACAAATTCCTGAGGGTAACATCCTGAACCGCATCCCGATTCCAAAACAGAACTGCCGTGAGAAGCACCGCAATGCCACAAAGCACGGCTTGTCTTCCAAACCGAGGATTTGTGTGTCGACCAACCATGAGCAACACGCAGGCAGTGACTGCGTTTGCACCGGTTGTGAGAAATGAAACCCCAAATATGCCCAAGGCGGGAAGCAAGACAAAGGGAAAGATCAAAGCACCCAGCATGGTACCAAAATAGTCATAAGCCAAAATATCTGCCTGAAAAACGCCTTCATCACCCCCCCCTTCACCTGCCTTTGCCTTTTTGGAACAAGCCATCAGAAGCGGTAGCTCCAACCCTGAAAGAACTCCAATCAGCAAAATGGGAAGGTGACTGAGCATTCCAATGGGGGCGCTGATCCACAAAGGTTCCGTCGCGAGGCTCAACGACATCAGAAGGACAATACGTAGTTTCTCAACGAGCAGAATGAAGGGCGCACACAGCAGACCCGCAACTATAAGAAGGAGCTCCACATCAATTAAATTTACGAGCGGCTTAACCTTTGAAAAGCGCTGTGAAAACAGAGCAGCAAAGCCCATGCTTGTGATGTACAAACCAATCGTGAGGGCATAGCGAAAATTGGTGCCCCCTAGAGTTGAGGAGAGGGTTTGGGCAATAAAGAGTTGATAGACAATGCTGCAAAAGGCAAAAATCACCGTAAGAAAAGAGAAAACTCGCATTCAGTCTTGACCTCAGGACAAGTCGTTTCGGCGTGGGCAGAACCGGAAGGAAAACCCAAAGCCGCCAAAGGACACTCTCAATAGAATAGGCCACAGAAGAGAAAAGGCGAAACCACAATTCCTTGCTGAGGAAAAACACAGTTTTTTAAAAAACGTAACATATTGTTTATATATGATTTAAATGAACTTATGGCGATTTCTTAAACTCCAGAGCACCACGCTCCGATGAACTCTGTGGAAAGAATCCATTTTGAATCATTTGGGTAGGTG
>JANQPW010000177.1 GCA_028285285.1 Silvanigrellales bacterium | reverse complement strand
ATGAGCTCACCAATGCCCAGCTCTCCTCTGAATGGAGCGGGCATCGCAGTGGTGGCTTTCAGCTTTCCGACACCAAAACGGTTCGTGACTATGGCAACCTCATCAGTTTCGAGATTCTCGTTCACCAACTCCAGCAATGCCAGTGCAATCACCTGACACTTCTCTGCCGCCTCTCTCAAAGACATCTCAATGAAATCAAGGTGATGCCTCCGCCATCGACCCTCGGTGCGCAGGCCATGCAGCACATTTTGCGCAATTCCAACCTCATCGGCGACAGGCGCGCGCCCTTTGCCCAGCGCTGGGCAAAACTCCTCAATCAAACCCTGCCAAAGCTAGACTCTCTGCTCCAGGCAAAAAGCTTGCACTTGCGCGATCTGGACAACTCCCTGCTTGCGGAGAACGCAGAGCTCTTTTCAGAGCTCTGCCAAGATCTTGCCAACGACCTGAACCTCCTCAACCAATCGGCCGAGCTTCTCGTTCAAAGCTACGACGCCTATCTCAGTGCTTGGGTGCCAGAGAACAACTGGATTTCTCTCGATCATGCTGGCCAAGAGGAGAATCTGGCTGCAGCAGGTCAGCGCGTGCTGAAAGACTTTTCCCGACTTTTTGAGTCGGAACGCATGGGGTTTCAATGCCAGAAACACTTGCTGCGCCAGGAGTTCACGGAGTTTTTGCACGACCTCGACCGCTCTGTACAACTGGCAGACGTCATTTTGGACCGGCTCAACGGCTACGATCGCAAGTGGTTCTCTCAACAGTTTGGCCTGAAGTCCACCGCAGTTGAAAACCGCTTGGTGATCCGCACCCTGGCCCATGGGCTTCGTATGCAAGGAGAAAGCATGGAAAGCATTGAGAGTTTTGCAAAAGCACTCAATGATTACTGCCGCAAAAGCGGAACAGCCTGCCTCAGCATGCTTGACGATGAAATCACTCACCTTGCTCCCACGATTTCCCCCTCGGTGATCAGTGAGGTGCTGCGCAAGATGAGGGTCACCGATCTGGGCTGCCCCTTGAGCATCCGCCACCGGAACAACATCACACAAATCATTCAACGGGCTGAGTCGGTGATTGCTCAAATCTCCGCCGACTCAGACAGCCCAACGGCAGCGGCTTCGTCGGCCTCTGTGCCGGGAGTGGGCTCATCAAAGCAGTCGCTTTGAAAGATCTGAATGGGGCCGTAGGTGTGCTCTTGCGCGTAGTCGAGCTGTTTCGCCTTGCAGAGCTCCAAAACTGCCATCAAGGTCACAATCAACTCGTAGCGTGACTCGCAATCTTCCAGCAGCTCCGCAAAGAACCAGCTGCGGCGCAGTCCAAACTTCTCTTTCAGCTGCACCATGCGATCGTGAATGGAAATGCGCTGAGACTTCACCGTCACCGTGGGCACAGCCTTTTCTTTTGCAAAGTTCAGCAAAACCCGCTCAAAAGAAAGAAGAAGCTGAAACACATCGCCCTTCAGCGGGCGGGGGAGGGCCTCCCATTCTTCCTCCCGACGCTTGCCTTCTCCTGAGGGGAGCATGGTCTCCCCAAGCCGCGCAGCGGCCTGCAACTCTTGAGCAGCAGCACGAATGGCGGCAGCTTCCATTTCCAACAGCTGGGCCACAAGGGGCTTTCGCGGGTCGTTGTCTGAAATGTCTTCCAAAGAAGAGGCCTCTCCAGGCTCTGGTTCAAAGCTCGGCAAAAGCATACGCGACTTGATTTCAACAAGCTGAGCCGCCATTGCCAAATACTCGCCAGCTTCAGAGTAATTCAGCTCGGGCACTTGCTGAATAAAGGAAAGAAACTGCTCCGTAATGGGCGCAATAGGAATATTGAACACATTGACCTCTTGCACTTTGATGAGGTGGAGCAACAGATCCAGTGGACCATCGAAGTTGGCGAGCCTCAAGTGCATTCCAAAGCCTTTTTTCCTATGCTGTTCGTGACCGCGATGACCCAAGAGAAGTGGTCTTATAAATGGTATCTTGTGTCGGGCAAAGTGCAAACCATCTTCACGCAACGGCAAGCGGAGCTCTCATGCGCCTTCAAAAGAGACGAGCACAACTGATTGGGTTTGGATTCCTCTGGATGGCCTTCTGGGCCGTTTTGGGCAGTCTTCTCGGATTCCGCCTCCAAGAGGAGATCATCTCCGGCCAAAGCGTTTGGCTGGAATCTGTGCAACGGGACCTCTTTCGCAGCGCGCATGCCCACATGAACATTCTGGCTCTGGTGTGTGTGTGCGTGGGCTACACCCTCCCCTTTTTCGCCCGTGTGCTCCGTGAGAAACTCCTCCATTGGGTCTCCTTAGGCCTTCCTGTTTCAACCGCAACCTTTGGAGTAGGCCTCTTCTTAGAAGCCATGAACCCGCCTCGCACAGGACACTTTTCGCCAGCTTCTTTGGTCACAGCCTTGGGA
>JANQPW010000828.1 GCA_028285285.1 Silvanigrellales bacterium | reverse complement strand
CGACTTCGTTCCGCAAAAGGTTTGCGGGTGCGGGGAAGTTTCACATCGAGAGCTCCGGGATCATCCGACTCGGGAGGTGTGTTGGGCGTGCGCAGACGGCTCGGTGTGCCGCGGTCGAAGTACTCTGATGCGTTGACAGTTGTGGGGAAGGGAGAACTGGGCTCTTCTTCGCTCCAAGAGCGTCGCTGGGCTGGCTGCGGGGGCGGGTTGCCGGAGGATTTGGTTGCTCCCGAGCTTTTGCTGGCCCCCAGGCCCGTCCTGTTGCGGAGCTCCAAAGTCATTTCAAAGAGATCCACAACCCGAGCGGCGATCTGTTCCGTGTCGTCTTCTGTGAGCATGCGCCCAAAGCGAGACTCCGAAGAGTGGTCAGAGATGATGTCTAAGATGGCTTGTGTGGTGGCTGTGCGAAATATGCTTTCCATTGGGTGCCCTCCTGTGAGACAGTGTGCTCCTTGTGAGACGGGAGTGCCCGGAGAAAATTGCGGACGCGTCAGATCTCTCACGCAGCGCTCCGTGTGTGGAGTCAAACATCACAGAACACAGAAGGGAGGGGTTTGATGCCGCAGTGGTCAGAACATTTAAGAGAGCTGATCTCTCAAGCCCAATGGTCGAAGGGGCAAAATTGCGCCGATCAGCAGCTTCTGCCTGCCGTTGTGCAAGATCTTCATTCCGCAGAGGTGCTGCTTCTGGCCTATGTGAGCCCTGAATCGCTCGAGAAAACGGCCTCCTGTGGGGATCTGGTTTTCTACTCCCGGAGCCGCAAAGAGCTCTGGAAAAAGGGTGAAACCAGCGGAAACACCTTGAGGGTTCATGGTGTGGGCTTCGACTGTGATGCTGACACTTTTTTGTTTCTTGTAGAGGTCCAGGGGCAAGGCTTGGCCTGTCACCGCAAGGTGCGCAATTGCTTTTCGACAGACTCGGGAGCTGACAAGCCGGGTCTTCTTGCCAAACCGACGTCTTTGTATCGCCTCGTTGAACGTGTGAAGCAAAGAGCTCAAGGAAGCGATGAAAACAGTTATGTGAAGAAGACGCTGCAGGCGGGCCTCGACCACATTTTGAAGAAGATCGGCGAAGAGGCCGGAGAGTTCATTGTGGCGGCCAAGAATGCGGAAGGGGGAAAGCACCGAGAAGAGGTTGCCGGCGAGGCGGCTGACCTGGTGTTTCACATGCTGCTGGTGTTTGAACGTTTGGGCTTTCACCCCGCTGAAATCATAGATGTTTTGAACGAGCGAGGGGGTGCTGTGCGGCGAGATGGCAGCGTTCCCCAGGAAAATTCTTGAAAAGCCAAATGAGCTCTTAAGAAAGCTCAAAAGAGGTCGATATCTGCTTTGATCAACAAAAAGTAGGTGTCGCTATGGATGAGCCCAAACCCGAGTTGTTGGATCCGCGCCAAGGGGCGCAGGTCCTCGCCCACCACATTCCCTTCATTGGCCTCGATCAGGCATCACTCGAGTCCATTTACTCTCAGGGTGAACTGCTGCGCATTCCCCAGCACTCCAACATCATCGTGGAAGGTGAAAACTCTTCCGGAATGTATGTGCTGCTCGAAGGCTTGGCGGGTGTTTACAAGTCTGAGGCTGACAACCGTAAGGGCACGCTCATCAAGTCGCTCACCCAGGGAGAGGCCTTTGGGGAAATGAGCTTGGTCGATCCCGCTCCGCGAAGTGCCACGGTGGCCGCTGAGGTGGATGTGTTTGTGTTTTACCTTTCGTCTGATGCCTTTGAGGAGGCGGTGACTTCTGATCCTCATTTGGGCTTGCAGCTCTTTCAAAACTTTGCTCAAGACATGAGCAAACGCCTGCGGGCTCTCAACGAAGATCTCATTGTGAGCCAAAGACAGCTGTGGCGTTTGGCTTTCTCACGTGGCGAGAGGGAGATCTTGGATGTGAAGCAGAAACTCGGGGGCCGGGAAAAGGGAGCTGAGGCAGCGTCTGACCGTTGACTCACTTTGTTTCGGTTTTCAGCTCGACAACTTGGCGGCAAGGCTGCATTTCGGGAGCCTCGAGCCCCGGTGGAAGTTTGGCGTCGAAGCCTGGTCTGAGGGCGATGATCAGGGCTTCCTCGAGCCATTTTTTGGTGTTTTGAAAGACTTTTTCGTGGGGAGCGTAGACTGTGGGGCTCGACATCTCCACAATGCGCTCTGAGTCTTGAGTGAGGTCTTTGTCGCGCATCTTGCGTTCGTTTTCCCCAAGCCCTGTTGCTGTGGCGTGGATCTGGCCGCTGCGCCGATCATGGAACTTCGCCTTTATTGTAAAAGGAGCGGCCACGGTTTTGGCAATGGCAGCGCTGGAGAGCTGCAGGATGTTTGCTCCATCTTTGTAGCCGTTGTATTTCGCCAGGTTTTTGCCTTTCGGAACAAAAGGGTCGCGTTCTGTGATGGCGTTCCATTTCTCGAGGGCTTTGGCGCGCTCCTGAGGATCTTCAATGAT